>JBMYQZ010000056.1:0-14108 GCA_049601855.1 Limisphaerales bacterium
CGGAACGTAAGTCCAAGACGCTCAACGAAGGCAAGGCGGTGTCTCTGCCGGACGGTGCGCCGGCGGAAATCAAGATATTGGAAGGCATCGACTCGGTGGCCTTCTTTGGTGGCGATTCGGCAACACCCCGTGACGACAGCATCACGATTCCCGCGAAGGTGGCGATCCCGATCATTCTGTTGCTCTTCCTGCTCGTTCTCGCCATCAAGTTCTGGCCTGAACGGGATCACCAGGCGGAGGGGCGCGAACAGACGATCGAAATGCGCGCACAGATCGAGCAACGGATGGCCGATCTGAGGGCTTCGGTGGATCCGGTCAAACCAGATCCGGAATCTGAACCCGTCGGATCCAACTCGTCATCTTCGTCCATGCCGGTCCCATCGCTCACCGAACTCATCCAGGAAGGGCGGGCCACGCAACGGTCGCAGGCCTTTGTGGGAACGAACGTGGTCACGGTCGAGTTTCCAGCCTTGCCTGAAACCATCCTGCGCTCGGTGACAAAGTACGAGGACGCTGCCTACCAGATCTACGTCGAAACCGCGCTCCAGGTTCCGTATCGGTTGTTTGGCGACACCGTCTTCGATTTGCGAACGCTCGGCTTTGCGTTGCGACGCGGCATGACCGAGTTTACGAACAACTGGCAATTGGTCGGCGGCGGGGTGACGCGGAGAACAGGCGAGGGGTTGTTCCTACGGCTCGACTCACGCTACTTTCTGGAATCGCGGGTGGTTTATGTCGATAAGTTCCCCCCGACGCTGGAATTGGTCGCCGATGCGTCGATCGGAGTCTTGGGTCGCAAGTCAGGCACTCGGGAAATGGAGGTTAGCGAGGGGGAAACAAAAACGGTCGAAGTGTACGCGTTCGGATCGATGCCATCCAAGGCGATGGTGGATATCGTGCAGATGAAGGCTTTGGAGCGGGAGAAACTCGTCCGCAACGAGATCGCCTCCGTGGAACGCAAGAAGGCCGAGAAGACCCATGCCGAGGAGGAGGCAAAGAAGCGGGCGAACGACCAGCGAGCGGTCGCTTACCTGCGCCGGCGCATCAAGCAAGGTTCGGCTTCAGCCCTCTATTCGCTTGGCGTCCGACACCTCGATGGATCGGGCGTGCCCAAGAATCGCAACGAGGCAATACGACTCATCCGCGAGGCTGCGCGAAAAGGGGTCAGCCAGGCCAAGAAGAAACTCAAGGAACTCGAGAAGTAACGCCTGCGCGCAGCTTCGGAGTCAAAGAGCATGCGTGATATTCTGCTGATTGGAATCCTGCTGACTGCGTTTGCCCTTCCGGCTGCCGACCAATACAAGAGCATTGAGTCCAAGACGAAGGTCCATCGCCTGAAGGGCCAGCAACGCTCGGCATTCGATGCCTTTGTTTACGTGAATCGGATTCCTGCGAAGGCCGACGATTGGGAGACACCGACTGATTATGCCGGTCGCATCTACGGCCGGCTCGCCAACCAGGAAGGCCGCATCCTGCTCAAGCTTCCGCCGACCATGGAGCGCAAGGCCTACTTCGGATTCAAAACCTTCCTCGGTTCCGAAGGCGACATCAACGTCGCCAACTGCGTGAGTTGCCACGCACCGCCGATATTTACGGATCTGAAGGCCCACGTCGTCACCCCGGGCGGGGGAATGAAGCCGACACCGACGCTTCGCAATCTGAAAAGGAGCAAGGCCGAATTGGAGAAAATCATCCGTGCCAAACTGGCGGCAAGCAGGTTGAAGCGATCCGGCAAAGGCAAGGGAATGGCTGACGCCTATGCCCGTATCCGGATCACCGAGGCGGACGTGCCAAACCTCGTTTCCTTTGTGACCTCGTTGAACGATGTCCCCGACGAGAAATTTCGCGAGTTGATCATCCAGGCCAAGGTCTTCAACACCTTGGAGTAAGGAATGGCAATCATCCCGATTTCGCTTAGGGTCTGAGCGATCACCGTGCTCGAGATTCCCGGCATTCTGGACGGAACAGTCTCGCGCCGCCGACTGTTGCAAGGCGGCGGTTGTGCCGCCTTGGCGTCATGGTTGAACCAGTCACTGCGGGCGCGGGAGGAGACCTCTCCCATCCGATCCTGCATTCTCCTCATGCTTTATGGTGGTCCCAGCCAGCTGGAAACCTGGGACATGAAGCCCGACGCGCCGCGTGAGATTCGTGGTGAGTATCTGCCCATCCGGACAAATACTCCCGGTCGCCGAGTCAGCGAGCATTTGCCTCACTGCGCCAAGATCTTGGATCGACTGGCTGTCGTTCGGTCGATGACGCACACGATCAACAACCACAGCTCGGCGATGTACCAGGCTATGGTCGGTCGGGCGCCGGTCAAGGACATGCCGGTCATCGGAATCGATCGTACGCAGGATTTTCCCAACTACGCGTCCACGTTGACCTATCTGTCTGCCGGACGAGGACCGTTGCCGGCCGTCGCGTTGCCCCACGTCATGAAGAACGTCGTGGACCTGCCCGGTCAGAATGCCGGGTTTCTGGGCGGCGCGTATGATCCGATGCAGATCGTAGGCAACCCGAATCAACCGAACTTCAGAGTTCGCAATCTGCAAACGGCAATCGGGAAGGCTCGGGTCAACGAGCGAATGAATCTTCGCAACTCGCTGGCGAGCGACACCGGCATTCGAGCGAACGACGTTGATCAATACCAACAGCGCGCGCACGAATTGCTGAACAGCCAATCCGTAAGCGGCGCCTTCGATCTGAAGCGTGAATCGTCGAAGAGCCGCGAGCGCTACGGTCGGTCCAAGCTCGGGCAAAGCCTCCTGATGGCGCGGCGCCTGGTAGAATCGGGTGTTCGATTCGTGAATGTTCACGACGGAATCACGAACGGCAACGCCACCAACTGGGACAGCCACAACCGACTGTTTCCGCGTCACCGCGAACTGTTGCCGCCCTTTGACCAGGGATTCAGCGCCTTGATCGAGGATCTCGAAGTGCGCGGGTTGCTCGATTCCACGCTGGTGATTGCGATGGGCGAATTCGGTCGCACGCCCCGAATCAATCGCAATGCCGGGCGCGATCATTGGCCCAACTGCTAC
Source organism: Limisphaerales bacterium (assembly GCA_049601855.1). Classification (GTDB taxonomy): domain Bacteria; phylum Verrucomicrobiota; class Verrucomicrobiia; order Limisphaerales; family JAYPXF01. The sequence goes on from JBMYQZ010000056.1 coordinate 3,042, forward strand.
AGTCTCGTGATGGCCGGTGGCGGAGTGGTCGGGGGGGCGGTACACGGGGAGAGCGACAAGTTCGCGGCCCTTCCCGAGAGTGATCCCGTTTCGCCGGGCGATATCGCCGCCACCGTGTTCTGGCGCTTCGGGCTCGATCCGCGTCGTGAGATTGTCGATCCCTTGGGGCGCCCATTTCCAATCGCGACCGGTCAACCGGTGAAAGCCATCTTCTCCTGATTCGTGTTTCTGCAGACTGCCATCAGCTTTCTTCTCCTGGTGACGATCTCGTCGGCCGCGGAGCACTGGGCCTTCCAGCCAATCGCGGAATCCACTCGGGGATCGGTGGACGAATACGTCTGGCACGAGATCAATTCCGCCGGATTGAAACCGACTCCACCAGCGGACAAATACACCCTGATTCGCCGGGCCTATTTCGATCTCATCGGCCTTCCTCCCACTCCTGATCAAGTCCGCGCCTTCGTCGCTGACGATTCGACCAACGCCTTTAGCGTCGTCGTCGATGAGTTGTTGGCTTCACCGCATTATGGCGAACGTTGGGGGCGACATTGGCTCGATGTCGCCCGCTACGGTGACTCCAACGGCGGCGACGAAAACCACGCCTTTCCCCACGCGTGGAGATATCGCAACTGGGTGATCGATGCCTTCAATCGCGATCTTCCCTACGACGAGTTCGTCCGCGATCAACTTGGCGGTGACCTGGTCGAGCCTGTCGATGAAACCCGCATCGCGGCCACTGCGTTTCTCGCCATTGGAACGAAGATCCTCGCGGAGAAAGATTCGGTGAAGAAACGCGCCGATATTGTTGATGAACAACTCGATACGATTGGCCGTGTCTTCCTCGGTTTGTCGATCGGTTGTGCGCGTTGTCACGATCCGTTCGACCCCATTCCCACGCGCGACTACTACGCGATGGCCGGCATCTTTCACAGCACGACCATCGGTGATCGCGAACTAACCGGACCGAAGTTTAAAGCCGCCCTTGCGAAACCTCACGCTCGCGTGGAGGCGGTCAGTGGAAAGATCGCTGAGCTCGGAAGAAGCGTTAAGAATGACCACGTTGTGGAATGGGAAGCCGAGGACTCTGCTCGCGGCAATGTCGTGGTTGATACCAATCGCTACGGCAAGACGATTGGGATCATTGGAAATCGGACTTCGGGCGAAAACTGGGCGGAATACGACGTCGATACGACCCGCCCCGGTGCGTACCTGGTATCTTTGCGCTACGCCGCGAAGACCGCTCGACCTGGCAAGATTCTGATCGACGAGCAGCCGGTGGCTGAAAACGCCTTGGCGGAGGTGACGGGTGGTTGGAATCCGGAACATCAGCGATGGTTCATTGAAGGGCAGGTGGAACTGTCCGCCGGTCGCCATGTCGTGCGGATCGAATCCGATCCGATGATGTCGCATATCGACAAGGTAAGACTGACCGCCGTGGACTCGTCCGCCGCTGCCGCGCGTGTCGTGGAGCAATTGGCGAGCTTGAGGAAGGAACGGATAGGGGCGACCAAAGCGTTGGAAGAAGCCCGTCCGTTCGTCATGGCCGTTCGCGACGGTCGGATCGGGAACACGTCGATCAACAAGAAGGGGAATCCACACGATTTCGGTAGTGAGGTTCCACGTGGATTCCTCACCGGCGTGGGCGCGGCGCAGCGCCAGGCACCTGATCAACAAAGCGGCCGGCTGGCCCTCGCGAATTGGATGACTTCGCCGGATCATCCACTGACCGCGCGCGTCATGGTGAACCGCGTCTGGCATTGGCACTTTGGCCGCGGACTCCGGACAATTTCGGTACGACGGGTTCCCGCCCCCGCAACCTTGCCTTGCTCGATCATCTCGCGGGTCAATTGATTGAGGACGAGTGGTCACTCAAGAAACTTCACCGGCGGATCATGCTCTCGAAAACGTACCAAATGGGAACGGTCTCCGATCCCGATGCGATCCATGGATACCCGCTGCGCCGTCTGGAAGCCGAAGCCTTTCGCGACGCCTTGCTGCAGGCTTCCGGCGCATTGAATCTCAACGCTCCGCCTGCTGGTTCCCTGAAGATCATTTCAAATAATCCGAACCACGTGACCTTGGCTCGCAATCGCAAGGCCTACGAAGGCTACCCGTATCGCAGCGTGTATCTGCCCATCGTGCGCAGCCACGTTTATGATCTCTTCACACTTCTCGATTTCCCGAACGCCACAACGCCGGTCGGTCGCCGCGCCAATACCACCGTGCCGACCCAGGCCTTGATGATGATGAACAGCCCGTTTCTGATTCAACAGGCAGCCGCCGTCGCCGATTCGGTTCGCGGATCTGACGATCCTTTGGCGGAGCTCTATCTTCGCTTGTTTGCCCGTCCGATCACCAAGGAGGAACGCACCGATGCCGAGCCGCTCGTGCGGCGCAAGAACGGCTGGACCTTGCTTTGCCAGACCTTGCTGATGTCCAACGATTTTCTGTATCTACGATGAACCTCAGCCGACGAGCTGCCTTGAATCGAATCGCCGTCGGATTTGGTGGCCTGGCTGCGAACAGTCTGCTGGCGGGCGATTCCTTTCGCCTGCCAGCGAAGGCGAAGCGAATCATTTTTCTCTTCATGCATGGAGGTCCGTCACACATTGATCTCTTCGACTACAAACCCAAGTTGGCGGAATACCATGGCAAGCCGCTTCCCTTTGACGAACGCAAGGTCACCTTCGCCAAGCGGGGGAACGTGATGGCCTCCCCGTGGCCCTTGCGCCAGGTTGGTCAATGTGGGCTGTGGATGTCCAAGCTTTGGCAGTATCTGCCGGAGGTGGCCGACGAACTCTGCATGCTCCATTCCGTTTGCGAGACCAATGTTTCCCACGGCGGTGCGTGCATGAAGATGCACACCGGCGAGGAAGCATTGCTGCGACCCAGCATGGGCGCGTGGGTGAGTTATGGTATCGGCACGGAGAACCAGAATCTTCCTGCCTTCGTGACGATCTGTCCGACCTCGTTGCACGGTGGCGAACATAACTACGGGGCGGCGTTTCTGCCTTCCCGGCATCAAGGCGTTCCCTTGGGCACACCGGGCTATCCCAATTCGCGCGCGCAAAGCGCGAGGTTTCATTACATGCAGAATGAGCGGCACAATCGCCAAGCTCAGGAACAGCAGCTGCGCTTGCTTCGTCGGATGCATGAACGTTCCGGGCTGCAGCATCCCGATCTCGAAGCCCGTCTGCAGTCCTTCGAACTCGCTTTCCGCATGCAGATGGCTGCGCCCGAGGCGATGGATATCAGCAGCGAATCCGAATCCATCCGCAAGCTCTACGGCATGGACGATCCGCAGACCGAAAACTTTGGTCATCAATGCCTACTCGCCCGTCGCATGGCCGAACGTGACGTGCGCTTCATCCAAGTCAGCCACGCCGGATCGCTTCCGTTCAACAATGAGCAATGGGATCAGCATTCGCATTTGGAGCAAGGCCACTCGATGAATGTCGGCCAGATCGACAAACCCATCACCGGCTTGATCCTCGATCTGAAGTCGCGCAGCCTGCTCGACGACACGCTTGTGCTCTGGGGCGGTGAGTTCGGTCGCACACCTACGACGCAAGCGGGCACGAACCCGGTTGGGCGCGATCATCATCCTGACGGTTTCACGATGTGGATGGCGGGAGGCGGGGTGAAGCGGGGTGTCCGCTACGGCAAGACCGATGAGTTTGGTTATCACGCCATCGACGACCGCTGCACCATCCATGATCTGCACGCGACCCTTCTCCATCTCCTTGGCATCGATCACGAACGCCTGACCTATCGACACAACGGTCGCGACTTTCGGCTCACGGATGTCTACGGCGACCCCGCATTGAAGATCCTCGCGTAATCCCGAGCGCACCCTTCCGCAGCGTTGGTTTCCATTCGCTTGACGGCGTTGGATTTTCCCGAAGACTCCGCCCATGCAAATCCGTAGCGCCCTCACGCTTGCCCTTTCTTTGCTCGTGACAGCCGTCGTCGCTGGCGAACCCGAGATCCGCAAGGAGACCCGCGAAGTCAACGGCAAGCAGGTGGAATACACCTTCATCGACGGGATCAAGGTCCACGAGACGGATCCGAAGAAGCAACCGCAGCCACCGGTGGTTCAACCCAAGCCCTACGATGCCGAAGCGGCCAAGCCGCCCAAGGGCGCGATCGTCCTTTTCGACGGAACGGAGAAGACGCTGAAGAATTGGACGACCCGCGATGGCAAGCCGACCACCTGGGAGTTCGTGGACGGCTCGCTCAAGTCCGGCAAGGGATACATCCAGAGCAAGGAGCAGTTCGGATCGTGTCGGCTTCATATCGAATTTGCCACGCCCAGTGTTGTGAAAGGCAACGGCCAGGGGCGCGGCAACAGCGGCGTTTTTCTCATGGGCCAATACGAGATCCAGGTTCTCGACAGCTACAACAACAAGACTTATCCCGATGGCCAATGTGGAGCGTTGTACGGACGTGCCAAGCCGCTCGTGAATGCCTCTCGGAAACCCGGTGAATGGCAGACCTATGACATCATCTTCCACCGCCCGATCTTCGACCAGGCTGGGAAGGTGGTGCGCAAGGCGAAGTTTCACGTGATCCACAACGGCCACGTGATTCACGACCACGTGGAACTCTCCGGCGGCACCGGCTGGCGTGGTCCGCATTCGATCTCCGAGTATCGCAAACACGCCGACACCGGTCCGCTGCAGATGCAGGATCACGGCAATCCCGTCCGCTTCCGCAACGTCTGGATTCAGCCGCTTCCCGACTCCAAGTCGACGGCCATCAAGCATTCCTTTCTGGGTGCCGGCAAGGCCAACAAGGCGGTGATCGTCAACGAAGACGGCAAGGTGGAATGGAAACTCGACCTGCCCGCCAGCGATGGCTGGGTGCTGCCCAACGGCAACGTTTTGCTCGCGCTCTACCGGACCAAGGGCTTTCCCAATGGCGGTTTCGTGGAGGTCGATCGCAAGACCAAGAAGATTCTCGTCCGATACCAGGGACAACAGAAGGAAACCAGCACGGTGCAGAAGTTGCCAGACGGCAACTACCTCGTGGCCGAACTGGGACCCGAGCCGCGGGCGGTGGTCGTCAATCCTAAAGGCAAGGTGGTGAAGACCATGCCGCTGGCCTGCCAGAAGAAAAACGCCCACATGCAGACGCGCATGCTCCGTCTGCTACCCAACGGCAATTACATCGCGCCGCATCTCTTTGACTTTGCGGTGAAGGAATACGACAGCAAGACCGGCAAGGTTCTTCGCACCTTCCCGACCGATGATCGCGGCCGCGCCAAGCGCGATTGGCCCTTCACGGCCATTCGATTGAAGAACGGCAACACCCTGATCGGTTGCACCAATGGCAATCGCGTCATTGAAGTGGATGAAAACGGCAAGATTGTCTGGAAGTGCGACAACGAAGACATCGGCGAGAAGCTGTTCGATGACGCCTGTGGCATCCAACGTCTCCCCAACGGGAACACCGTCATCTCCAGCTACCACGCCAAGGGTGACTCAGTGAAACTGTTCGAGGTGACCCGCGACAAAAAAGTTGTCTGGCGCTACTCCGGCCAACGCGCTGGCTTCCATCACTTCCAGATCCTGACCACCAACGGCAAATCGCTCGCGAACAACACGCTGAAGTAGACATCTCGTAATTCGTCGCATTGCCTTGGGCTCGGCCTGGGGTAAGATGGCGGTGGTTTGTTCCACTGGAGCCCAATCAAATCGATCCTCGCGCTGGTCTTGCTTGCCAGCGTGCCTGCTTTGCCCGGGTGGGCGGCTGAAGGCGGTGGCACCAATACGACGAGCATTCGGGTGTTTGGCGGTCAGTTCGAGGTGTTCAACCAATCCTCGGTGCCGACACCGATCAATAATACCGATTTCGGCCGGGTGAATCTGGCGAACCGGGTGGGCTTTGCGGATTTTATCATCACGAACGTCGGGTCCTCCTCCGTGTTCGTGCAAGCAGTGGACATTCAAGGATCACACGCCGCGGATTATTCGCTGAGATCGTTTCAACCCACCCACCTTGCTCCGGGAGGATTCAAGATCTTCGGGATCGACTTCGATCCGAGCGGTGCGGGCCTGCGTTCGGCGCTGGTGTCGATTGCGAATACCGATCCGGCGGCGAACCCATTCCAATTCGCGATCCAAGGTGAGGGGGAACAGGCACCGGTGATGAAGATCCGGGCGGCGGATCTGCTGGCGATTACCAATGGCAGCCCGGCGAGTGCGGACCAGGGAACGGAGTTGGGTTCGGTAAACATTCGTGGGGGCTCAGAGCGTCGAACGTTCACCATCGGCAACGAGGGGAGTGCGGCGTTGGACATCACGGGCGTATCCGTGTCGGGACCTTGGGCGCCGGACTTCAGTCTGCCGGATTTCTCACCACGAATGGTTGGGGTGGGTGGCTCCATGCAGTTTGATCTCGTCTTCGATCCGTCGGCCTTGGGGGATCGCTGGGCGACGTTGTGGATTACGAACAACGCGGAGAACCTGTTTCGCTTTGATGTCCACGGGGTGGGGATCGGCTTCCCACATATCTCGGTGCTTGATGTCGCCGGCGTCATTCCCACCGGTAGCACGAACAGCAGTTCAATGAACGGGACGGATTTTGGCGACGTCCCTCTCGACGGCGCTTTTGGTTTCCGCACATTTACCATCACCAACTCTGGTGACGATGTCCTGTCGGTCTTTGCACCCTCGGCGACAGGAACGAACGCAGCCGATTTTGTGGTCACGCAATTCCCCGCGTCGTCCGTGGCGGTCGGTGGATCGACGAGCTTCAGCATCTTGTTTTCGCCGGGCGGGAAAGGCTTGCGGATGGCTGAACTGCGCATTCCCAACGGTGATCAATCGAAGAATCCGTACGTGTTCAGGATCAGTGGCCGCGGATTGCGGGTGCCGATTCCCCAACGCCTGCAGGTACCGCGCTTGATTCCGGGTCGCGTTCAATTGCGCTTCGGCGACCTGAACGGCCAAGCGATGACGGCGGAGGAAGCTTCGCGGATGGAATTGCAGCACTCGCCAAACCTCCAGTCGGGCAGTTGGATCCCGGTGCCGAACAGCGCCGTCTTGGAAGGTGGCTTGATCTTGATCGAGGATGCGCCGGATCCGGCTTCGCACCGTAGATTCTACCGCGTGATCGAACGCTGAGGAAAATCGGTAGCAGCGAGTGTGAGCGAGCGGGTCTTGCGAGTGGCGAGTCCGCTCGCTGTTACGGCTTCAACCCAAGGCAGCCCGCATGGCAGCGAACATGTCTCCGCCTTCTTCGGCCTTGACCGGTTCCTTGCCCTTGTCGGCGCCGCTCTCAACCAGTTCCTCGGGGATCTCGTTGAGAAAACGGGAAGGGTGACAGCCGACCATTTCACCGAATTTCTTGCGTGCCATGCAGTGGCTGATGGAAAGCGTCGACTGCGCGCGGGTGATGGCGACGTAGAAGAGGCGGCGTTCCTCGTCCATCGTGCCTTCAAGCTTGGAGCGATTGTGCGGGAGCAAGCCGTCCTCGGCGCCGACGATGAAGACGTGGGGATACTCCAACCCCTTGGAGGCGTGCATTGTGATCAAGGTCACGACATCGGCCTGGGATTCCTTTTCGTCCTTCAGTTCCTGATCGAGCGTGATGTCTTCGAGAAACTTCTCCAGGCGTTTGCCAAGTGACCAGGGACGATCTCCTCCATCCAGCGTGCCCATCAGGTCTTTCAGGTTGCGGACGCGGTTCTCGGCGGTCTCCTCATTCTTTTCGCTCCGGCGGATCTCGTTCATGTACTCGATGTCCGCCATGAACTTGGTCGCCCAATTCTGGAGGCCGGCGGGATCCTGTTCGGCGTCTTCGCGATCGAGTTCGCCGCGGATCTCATCCACCAGTTCCACAAAGCCCTCGATGGCATCGCGGGCGGGTTTACGGAAGGACTCGAGGACATCCGTGTGGCGCATGGCGGTAAAGACCGAGCAGTCGCGCTCCTGGCTGTGCGCGAGCAAACGCTCCATGGTGACATTGCTGAGGCCGCGCGCAGGAACGTTGGCGATCCGCAGCAGACTGTTGTCGTCGTGCGGATTCATGAAGGTCTTCAGAAAGGCGAGGAAGTCGCGGATTTCGCGGCGATCGAAAAAACTCTGACCGCCAATGAGGTTGTATTTGACCTGTCCCTTGCGCAGAGCCATTTCGATCGGGCGACTCTGGAGGTTGGTGCGAAAGAGGATGGCGTGATCCTTCCAGGGTATCCGCTTGGCCATGCGGTTGAATTCGATTTCCTCGACGATCTCGGCAGCCTCGTTTTCGTCCGTTTCAAAGGCGTTGAGAAAGATCGCCTCGCCGGCGCCCTTGGCGGACCAAAGGCTCTTGCCGCGGCGCTCGGTGTTGTTGCGGATCACGGCGTTGGCGGCGTTGAGGATGTTGTTCGTGGAGCGGTAATTCTGCTCCAGCTTCACCACCTTCACCTCGGGGTAGTGCTTCTCAAGATCCAGCAGATTGGCGATTTCAGCGCCTCGCCAGCCGTAGATACTCTGGTCGTCGTCGCCGACCACGCAGAGATTGCGATGTTCCCCGGTGAGGGCGTTGATCAGGTCGAACTGCGCGGAATTGGTGTCCTGATATTCGTCGACCATGACGTAGCGATACTTCGCCCGACAGAGCTCGAGGGCTTCCTCGTGCTCGCGAAAGAGCTTGAGGGTCAGGACGATCAGGTCGTCGAAATCCACCGCGTTGCAGGCTTTCAACGCGGATTGGTATTTCTTCGTCACGAACTCGGCCATCGCCGTGACGTTCTCGTCGTGGGTGTTGCCAAAGTCGCCCTTGTTCTTGAAGCGACTGATCAGGGAGAGGATCGCGCGCGGATCGCCCTTGTTGTCCTTGCCGCCGACGGCACTGAGGATCTTCTTGATCGCGCCGAGCTGTTCGGATTCGTCGTAGATGACGAAGTTCTTCTTATAACCGAGCTTCTCGATGTGCTGGCGCAGAATACGCACGCAGAGGGAATGGAAGGTGCAGATGGTCGGGCGCAGGACCTTGCCATCTTCGTCTTTCACCTTGGGGATCATCTTGCGGACGCGTTCCTGCATTTCCCGGGCGGCCTTGTTGGTGAAGGTCACCGCCAGGATGCGTTGCGGTGAGATTCCGCGCTCGATCATATTCGCGATCCGAAAGGTGATCACCCGCGTCTTGCCCGTGCCGGCACCAGCGAGGATCAACACCGGACCCTTGATGGTCTCCACGGCGTCTGCTTGTTCGGGATTGAGCGTCCTCAGATCGATCATGCGCGCGCGAAGTATCATGATTTCGTTTCGGACCGACAAGAAAGGGTTGTTAACAGGCAAGCGGCGATTGGATCCCGGGAGCAATTGGATTGAGTTGAACCTTCTTTCAACTATCGTTTCCAAAACCACGCCATGAGTTCTGAGAACGAGAAAGAACCGGAAGAACCGCGAGAACACGAAGAATTGGATCAGCGCAACCTGCGGGCCGTGTTGTTGCTGGGCGTGATGGTGGTGGGCATCGTCGCGGTGTTCATGATGAATCGAGGACCGGATGACTTGCCGCCGGGCGAACCGGGTGATCCGACGGTGCCGATTGTTGGAAGTTCGACCGATCAGCCGCAGTCTGTGCTGCCGCCACCGCGGACGGATACTCGCATTCGCGCCTTTGGGCATTCCGGTGCGGTGAACATTTTCGATACGACCCGGCGGTTTATCTTCAGTTGGGATGCACTTCCGCCTCCTGCAAAAAGGGGGACGATTGATACCGGCACGAACAGCAACATCCGCCGCATGGATTATGCCGGTTCCAAGACCTGTGCCGATTGCCATGAGGGGAACTTCCAGTCGTGGTCCAATCATCCGCATCGTTTCATGAATGCCATGGCGACACCGGAGAACGTGAAAGGTGATTTCTCGGGAACGAAGTCGATCGAGTATCTCGGCGGTACGGGGAGATTTCAGAAAGAGGGTGATCAATACCGGATGGTGTTGGAGAAGGACGGCAAACAGTGGGTTTACCACGTGCGGCGGACCATCGGTTCACGTTATTCCCAGTATTACCTGGGTATTTTGCTCTCCGGTTCCGTGCCGGATTCCGAGCCCCGGTTTACGGAGGATCACGTCTTGCCCTTCGGCTATTGGATAAAGGAGAAGAAGTGGGTTCCGACGGTTCACGTATTTCGCGAGGAAGATACCGACCACGAGGAGGAGGATCCCTACGCGTCCTTGCGGTTTCTGTTCTACGATCGCAACTGCGCGGCCTGTCACGTCACGCCGCCCTTTGGCGAATGGGTGCTCAAATCACCCAGTTCGTCACGCATGACGGAATATTCTCCGCGGCCGCTGTACCTCCATGTAGCCGGACTGATTCACGAGGCGGATCCGATGCTGTTCGCGCGGGGTTCGGAGTTCTCGAAATACCCAGACCAGGAAATGGCGCAGATTCTTGGCGCCCACCAGGATTACAAGCCCATCGAACTGGGCGTTACCTGTGAGGCTTGTCATCACGGTTGCAAGGAGCACGGGACCAAGAGCACCAAGACCGAAACCAAGGCTACTCCCGCCTTCTCCGCCATCAGTCCGCATCTGCGCTGGCAGGCCAACAGCGAAACTGAAATCCGTGATCGCACGCGGGACAATGTGAATCTTATCTGCGCGCGTTGTCATAGCGGTAAACGCCCCATGTACGCCAATGGCGCGCACACCTGGAACTCCACGGAATATGCCGATGCTGTCCGCGGCGCCTGTTACGACCCGGCCAAGGCTCGGGCCGAGCAGATGAATCACCTGACCTGTGTCACCTGCCACAATCCGCACAAGGCCACAGGCTATGAATGGCCGCTCACAGAGAAACAGAACGACCAGAAGTGCCTGGAATGTCACCAGCAGTTCAAGGCTTCGGAGAAACTCGTGGAACACACCCATCACGAGGTTGACAATGCCGGCAGTCGTTGCATGAACTGTCATAACCCACGAATCAACGAGGGATTGGAAAAGATGGTGCATTCCCATCGCATCTTTAATCCCACCGATCGCGACATGATTGAGGCCAATCAACCGAATGCCTGCAACCTCTGCCACCTCGAAAAACCGATCGACTGGACGATCGGCCATCTGCGCG
>JBMYQZ010000057.1:0-234 GCA_049601855.1 Limisphaerales bacterium
CGCTGAGTTCAGCCTTTACGGCGAGGTGCGCTGGCTCAAACCGGGTGAGGGCGATCTGCCTGGCTTTGCGGTGCCGCGGATGATCTACGGTTCCTCTGTGTCGGCGTCCTCGGCTTCGAATTCCCAGCGCTCTTCCAGCGCCTTGGTCGCCGCGCGCTGATCAACTTATCTCCCTCTCTCGTTGCCCTTCCGGGCCGGCATGTTTTGGCATTTGCCGTTCCGATTAGCCGGAGT
>JBMYQZ010000057.1:244-13982 GCA_049601855.1 Limisphaerales bacterium
TCCCCCGGACCCGACGGTCGTACTGTGCCCCGGTCTCCAGATATTGATTCGTCGCGGTTCAGGCTAATCCCGATAAAACCCGTAAACCATGGCATCATCAAAAGACATCCAAGAGAACATCGCCGAGATTGAGGCATTGAAAGCTTCCGCGCGGCGATCAAAGTTTCGTTACACCCTGTTCACAGTAGTCTTCGTAGTCGGCTGTGTGCTGATCATCATCTGGAGCGCCAAGACCCTGGCGGAGTCTGGCCCGCGTCACGAGGAACTGATGACAGAACTCAAGCGCGGCGTGGATCAACACGTCGTCCCGGAGCTGCGAGTGCAGGCCAACCGCACCGTGGCCGCCCTGAAACCGGTCCTGAATGAAGAGATGAAACATCTTGAGGAACGTTCCGACGAAATCGCGCAAAGTTTCTTTCGCGAACTGAAGTTGATGGAGGGCAATCTGGCTGGCCAGACGGACCAGATCATTGCCGAGACCTTCGGCGCCGAACTGGAATCCCGTGAAGTGGCGATCCGCCGCATGCACCCGACCCTCACCAGCGCGAAACTGGAATTCATGGTCAACGAATTCTACAACCACTTTGAACGGAAGGTGAACGATGTGGCTGAGGTTCTCTTCACCCCGCACATGGCCGCGTTGGGTGGCATCGTGACCCACGTGGAGACCATCAAAGAGAGCGAAGCGGACGCGAGTTCAGAAGACGTGAACATGGACCTCGCGCTCCTGATCATGAACATCATGAACGCCGAGTTCTCCGAGATTGAACCCGAATTGACCCGCACCCTGTAACCCCTGACGAACCATGAGTGATTCCGATTCCCAAGAAACCGGCCCGGCCGTTGATTATGTGCACCAGGAACTGGTGGCTGCCCGCAAGACCGCTTCCCGCACGAAGTGGGGCGGATTGTTTCTCCTGCTGTTGATCTGCGGCTACTTCGGTACGCTGACTTATCTCATCGTCTTTGAAGCGCTGGCGCCCAAGTCGTTGGCCCAATTCGCCACCGGCCAGGCGCTCGTGCTGATCGATTCCAATGCCACACCGCTGGCCAAGAGTCTCGAGAACGAAACGCGCAACTTCCTGCATGGCGTTCCCGATCAGCTGATTGGCAGGATGCCGGCCATCCGCGAGCGATTCGAAGAGCAGTTGCTGAATTTCGCACGTAGCGAATGTCGCAGTCAGGCAACGAGAATGGGAGACCAACTCGAATACTTCCTGGCGCAGAACAAGGATTCGGTCACCGAGTTCGTGGAAGCGGCGAACGACAAGGAAGCCATCGCCCGATTGGCCGATGAATTGAGCGAAGAGTTTGTCAGCACGCTCGACGTAAAACCCGAGGGCTCGAGCGAATCGCTCTCCGACAAACTCAAACTCACGCTCGATGCCCTGCAACGCGCGGAGGCACAATTGGAACGCCTCGCCAAGAACGAGAAACTCACGCCGAAGGAAGCCGATCAACGTCGCGCCATCGCCGTGATCGCCCGGGCCGCCGAGGAAAGTCTCTGATGCCGGGCCTTCCGCGAGTTGGATTTCACAACGGCACGCTGATCCTTCCCGATCAGCTTGTGCCGGGCGGGGCGGTGGTTTGCCAAGGCGGGAAGATCACCCGGGTAGGGCGACGGGTCGGGCGTTCTCAGGCCGATGAATGGGTGGACGCACGAGGTGGCTATATTTCGCCGGGCTTCGTTGACATCCACGTGCACGGCGGGGACGGGGCGGATTTCATGGATGCGGATGTCGATGCGATTCGCGTGGCCAATCGCTGTCACGCCCGGCATGGCACGACGACTTTGTTTCCCACCACCACCACGGGATCGCCGGCGCAACTCTCCGCGATGTTGCGGGCCTGCAAAACCTTGAAACGAAGGGCGGCGACCGCGGATGGGGCGCGGATTGCCGGAGTGCATTTCTACGGGCCGTACTTCGCACCGGACAAGGTGGGCTGCCATTCGCTGGACGGCTGCCGCGATCCAGTTCGACGAGAATACCTGCGTCACTTTGAAACCGGAATCATTCGGATTGCCACCTGTGCCGCGGAACTTCCGGGCGCGCAGGAATTCTATCGCGAGGCCCGCCGTCGTCGCTGTCTCGTGACCTGTGGCCATTCGAACGCGACCTGGACGGAGATGGCCGCGGCCTACAAGGCGGGGATGCGTCACGTGGATCATTTCTGGTGCGCCATGAGTTCGGTGGCTTCATTGCGGGAACGCGTCGGCACACCGATGCAGGCGAGCATGGAACAGTTCGTCCTCGCGAATCCCGGAATGAGCACGGAGGTGATCGCCGACGGATGTCATCTGGCCCCCGAGTTGTTGGAGTTCGCCTATCGCATGATCGGGTCGAATCGACTTTGCCTGGTCACCGATGCCAATCGCGCTGTGGACCAGCCGCCCGGTCGTTATCGCTTTGGACCGGCGAAGGACGGCTCCTGGTTTGTGAGCGACGGCAAGGTCGGTCGCATGCCGGATGGGAGGTCTCTGGCCAGTTCGATCATGTGTCTCGACACAATGGTGCGAAACATGAAGCGCATGACCGGCGCCACGCTGCCCGAGGTCATTCGCATGGCCACGCTTACACCGGCCGAACGCGCAGGGGTTTCCCGCGACTTGGGATCGCTGGAGAAAGGGAAGCGCGCGGACGTCGTGCTATTGTCCAGTCAGCTGAAAGTGCGCGAAGTTTACTTGGGCGGCGAGCGCTTCGAGTCCTGACGCAACATCGGCCCATGCGATGCGGGCATTGTTTTCGACGATGTTTGGCACTGTGATTTCGATTCACGTTTCCAGTTTGTTTGTCACATTCTGCGACCATGCAACGTCTCGTTCTCCTGTCTTTGATTGGGTTGGCTTTCGCGGCTGCAGCAGCGCCGACGATCTGGGTATCCGCCACGGGAGAGGCGGATCATACCAAGATTCAGGCCGCCATCGATGCGGCGCCACCGGGTGCCCTGATCAAGGTGAGTGCCGGTACCTATCGTGAGAACCTGGCCATCGCCAAGTCCGTACGTCTGGATGGCGCGGGTTGGAACCGGACCCGCGTCGAATTGCCGGGCACCACCGAACCAACGGTTGAGGCAATGTGGATCAAGTTGCTCGACGAGCTGGAGAAGCTTCCGTTGGAGCAACGCCAGGCCAAGGCGAGAAGCCTCTTTGATCGAAAGAAAAACCGCCCCCTGTTCATCACCGGGACGAATGAGGTGCTCATTCGGGGGATGGGCTTTCATTGGGTCGGCCCAAAGAGCGGGAACGGGGCCGTGATCGATCAGTTGGTGGAAATCACGAATGCCGTCGTCAACTTGGAGGATGTGGCGGTTCTGGGATCCGCGCAGACCGGGATCCTTGCGCATGGCGGCGCGGGTTTGACGATGCGTCGCTGCCTGGTGGCCGGCAATCTGGGGCGGGGACTGATGATCAGCACTCGCAACGCGCCGGTGAGATACGCTCGTATCATTGACTCTGATATCCGCCATAACTATCTCAGCCACATCACCTTCGCCGCAGGTACGAAGGAAGGAACGGTGTCCGGCTGTCGTCTTTACGGAACGGCATTCTTCGGCATCCGTCCCTATTCCACGAATCTGACCATCACCGGGAATGCCATTTTTGACGGTGCCCGCTCGGCGTTTTATAGCGTCGGTTCGGACGTGCTGATCACCAACAACCTGTTGCTCAACAACGCTTTCGGAGGTGGGAGTTCCTGGCAGGGGAATCGTTCGCGGTTCTTCAACAAAACCTTCGCCAACAATGGCAGTTGCGGGATCATCTCCATCAGCAGCGGTCGCCCGATCATCAAACGAAACATCTTCTACGGACATGACAACGCGCTGCAGTCATCCTTTTCCTCGGGCATGGATCCGAAGACGGCGAAGAGCGGCGACTTCGAAGTCGCGGGCAAGAATCTCTACTATCAGAACGGAACCAACTGGGCATATTTCTCAGCGAATCCGGAGGATCCAAAGATCGGTCGAGTGAAGATACTCACTCCGAAGCCCGTGGTTTCGTATGATCCCGGATTTGTGAATCCGAACGGAGATGATTTCAGATTGCGGCAAGACTCTCGTGCTCGGCGGGAGGGGTTTGGCGCCGTCGGGTTCACTTCGCTTGCATCGCCCTTCCCGTTGCAACCGGAGGAGAAGGCGATCATTCCCAATGGCGATTCCTGGGATTTCAGCAAGTGGAAGAAACCGCCGAAACCCGATATCGACAAACACTACCGTCGTTTGATGGCGCTGATGCAACCGCCGAAGCCGGGGTCGCCGCGACCGGAGGTCACCTACGAAGCCGCGTTCCGTGACCTTTACGAAACGTTGGGTCGGCAATATCCGAATTTCGAACTGAAGGGCATCGATTGGAAAGCCGTTGGCCAACGGCTTCTGCCTCGGGCAGACAAGGTGAAGGACGATCGGGAATTTGGATTGTTGTGTTACGAACTCGTCGCGCGTCTGGAAGACAGCCATGCCTTCGTTGGCACAGGCCTGATCAATCCGCCTTCGGTTGACTATCCGAGTTGGGATCCCGGCTACGCCTGTTTGATTGATGATCGAGGCGAGTTGGTGGTCTATCACGTGACGCCCAACAGCTCTGCCGCAAAGGAGGGTGTGAAACCGGGCATGACCGTGGTGTCGCTCAACGGCAGTCCGGCTCGAAAGATCTTCGCGCGGGCCAAAATGGGTTACCGCATTCATGGTGGATTCTCGAGCGAACGATACCTGGAATATCAGGCCGCCCGGTGGTTTACCCGGCTTGAGGGGAAAGAGGCACACGTCAAGACGCTGATGCGAGATACCAAGGGCAGAAGACACACGTTCGAACTCACTGCCAATCAACCGGTGCGCTACCTGCCACGCCTGCCCGTGCCCAATCCGCCAATCAATGATTCTGCCGGCGTATCCTGGAAGATGCTCGACGGAGATATCGGGCTGATCTACCTCCGTCGTATTCGCAGCGATCTCATTCCGCAATTGGACAAGGCCGTTGCCGAGTTGAAGGACGCCAAGGGATTGATCATCGATGTGCGCGGAAACAGTGGCGGTGGATTCGACTACTATCGAGCGCACCTCAACTTCACGAAAGACCGCAGCAAGGACCCTGAACGCCCGCGTTTCATCGGCCCGATGGCGCTGCTCATCGACAACCGTTGCATCAGCGCCGGCGAAGGTTGGTCATCCTGGTTTGTCAAAAATGAACGCGCCCGCGTCTTTGGCAGCACTACCGCCGGAGCTTCCGCGCGGAAGACGACTTACGAGCTGAAGAACAAACTCTAACAGGTGACCTTTCCAGTGAAAGCGTATCGGGGCTATCTTGATCGCGTAATCGAACGCCGGGGATTGGAACCCGACGTCCCGCTGCGTCAAACCGTGGCGGATCTGGCCGCGGGTCGCGATACGGTTCTTGAAGCCGCCCGGGAGTATCTGTTGAATCCCTAGCTCGTGGCGCAAAAGCTGACTATCACCGCGTCTTCAACCGCGTTGTTCTCCACCTGGGTGTTCCTGGAGGAGCTTGGTGTCGCGTTCGATGCGGGCGATGGACTGGTTGCGGGCTTGTTGCAAAAGTCACGCAAGGTGCGACACGTGTTTGCAACCCATGCGGATCGAAATCACCTCACAGGATTGCTGCAATTCAACCAACTCAACGACCGCCCGCGACATCCGGCGAAGGCCCTGCGATTCGTGTTGCAACATCGACGACGCGGGTTGCGTTCGGAGTTGGTGGGGTTGTCGGGTGATGAAATAGCACGGCGACGTGAGACTGAGGGTGCCGATGCCGTTACGGAGGAGCGGGTGGACGCTGTACTGGGTTATTCAGGCGACACCTCAGGGCTCGATCCAGCGGATTGGACCGGGGTGAAAGTTCTTCTGCATGAATGCACCTTCCTCACTCCCGATACGGCCCGGTGCGCCGACACTAATTTGGAGCGACTGATGTCCGCCGCGTCGAAAATGCCACTTGAGGCGTTGGTGTTGATGCATTTCTCCTCGCGTTACGAACGCGCTGAAATCGAATCGGCAATTCGCCGAGGAGCTGAAATCCACGGACTTGGGTTTCCGGTCTACGCGATCTATCCCGGTGAGGTTTTACGTGATGTTCTGAACACTCAGCCTGTCTTTGGCTGACGCGTTGTCATGTTTCTCAGGCGAGAACTTCTTTCCGCTTCTGCTTGAACTCATCCAGGCTTGCCTCGGCGGGAGCAGGATCGCCCCAGGCTCTCAGTTGGTTGGACCGGATGTCTTTGTCCTCATTGGACTGCCAGTAGGTGCCGGTCTCGATGTTGAGACAGGTCAACCAACCGCCGTCGGCGACGCCTGTGTCGACACAGACTCCACCTTTAAACTGTAGCGGCACGCCACTCTTCAGGCGCGTGTGACCAATGATGGTTTTCTTGCCGGAACGATGAAGTGGAAACTTCACGTTGTGATTCCAATAGAGGTCTTCCTCCGCTTGTTTCTCGAGCGCACGGTCCGGATCGATGCCGGCGTGCACGAGGATGTGGTGGTCGGTCTCCATCCATTCCTCGGTGTCCAGGATGAACTGCCAATGTTCGGGCGGAATCAGTTTCTTCCAACCACTTTCGGTAGTCAGACCGTAGGCCAACAAGGTCTCCCATCCGCCGGCCGCCTGCCACTGCTGAAACTCGAAACGACTGCGGCGAGAGCGAAGCATCATCATTTCGTGGTTGCCACGCAGGCATACCACGGGTTGCCGTTTGGCCTGCGCGATGATGAAGTCCAGAACGCCGGTCGAATCGGGTCCCTTGTCCACATAATCGCCGAGATAGACCAGCAGGTCTCGCTCCGTGGGATTCACCACCTCGGTCAATCGCTTGAGGGCCTTGGCGCAGCCATGCACATCGCCGACAGCCAAGATACGCTCAGGCTGGAGAGAAAGAGTTTTCGGTTTGTTGAGGAAGTTCAACAACGGCATGCGTTTGGCTTGCCACCTTGCCGCCTGAATACAAGGAGCGCAATAACGCCCACGCCGTGATGGTGAAACTGGGTGGATTTACGGAGGCTATTTCTTCTTCTTTGCCACCTTCTTCTTGGCTGCCTTCGTTTTCTTCTTCGTCGGTTTGGGCTTGAGCGAGGCGATGTAGTCGACACTGGTGGAAAAATGCTTTTTGAGCTCGGCGGTCTTCTTCAGCAGCGAATCAGGCACGACAGCATACTCCTTCATGACCCGGCCGTGCTGTTCGCAGAGCTTGGTCTTGTATTTCTTCAGGAATGCCTCGAGAGCGTCAGCGGGTAGACGCAGTGCCATTTTTCCTTCTGAGGTGATGAAGCTGAACATGTGGCCGTTCAGCGAGGTGTAAGGCATGTTGGCACCCTTGCGTTCGACCTTCGGGTGCGCGGCGATGAGCTTTTCGTAGAGTACGAGATTTTCAGCCATCTCAGTTGGTGAGTTTGGAGATTTCAGCAGGCGAGAGGGGACGGTTAAAGATTGCCACTTCGTCGAGGCGCCCTTCCCAATTGTTGATGTTGTCGGAACGACCGCCAATGAATACGCGATCGAACTTGTCTGGGAATCCAGCCGTGGCGTTCAACTCAATGTCCTTTTTTCCATCGGCGTAGACTGTGATCTTATCGCCCGATCGCACGAACGCGACGTGCGTCCAGGTCCAGCGTTTGATGCTGATGGAACCTGACTTCGTCCTCCCATCGCCACGGCGGACGACCAGTTTGCCATCGCCCTGCAAACCGAGATGATCGCCGTTTGGTCCGACGGCATGATCACGTTCCCGGGAGAAGATCCAACCGGCGACGTCACGGGCGCCGTCCGGCATGCCGTTCCAGATCCAGCCGGCGACGGTGTAATCGTTCTTCAGACTACTGATTCTCGTCCGGAGTCGGCCGCCGCAGAAGTGCGCGGCACGATTCAATTCTGCTGCGCCGTTGAAGGCTTTCGAATCCGTTCCCTCAAGATGAAACACCACCCCGTTTTCATATTGACCATCACGGTCATTGCCCGAGCTATCCACGGCACGCGGACCGGCAAATTCATCCATCCGCCAATACGCGGCTGGATTCGCGGCGAGGATGTTTCTCGCCGCCGGACCGGTGTAGGGGCTGTGCGGACGACGATGCTTGCCGCTGACCTTTTCAAGCAGTTGCAGACAGGCCTCGGTGATCTTCGGTTCCGCCTGAACCTCGAGACCGGCCGAACGTGCCGCCCAGGTGTTGTAGCCGCCGAGGAAGTGTTGCTCCGGGGGAGGGATGTAGCCGTCACCGCCATTGGCCAACTCGATCACCATCGTTTTCTTCAACGGGCTCATGGCCTTCAACTTCAGCGCCGTGAGGGCGTAAGTTTCATTGGGCGTGGTGGTGATCACCATGTCGCCGATGCGCAGACCTTGCAGGCAGATCTCGGTCTGCTGGCGCTCGTGCAGGATGACCTGCTCAAAGGCGTAGACCTCGTGGCGTTTCTTTGGCATTGGATCCTCGCGCTGCTTGACCTCGTCGACGATCTGTTGCGCCCACTGAAGCCGTTGGGCATCGGGAGTGCGATAATTGAGCGTCATGCGGGTCTCGGCCATTGCGAGGTCGAGATCATGGAGGTGCTTGATTCTGCGGTAACCTTCGAGCGCGCGATCGGAAAGCTGATCGGCGTAGGAGTCCACCGTGAAGTCTTCCTCTCTGGGAACGGGATTCTTCGACCAATCGCGGGCCGAATAGTCGCGCCGCCAAATGTCTCCGCTGCAGCCGTGTGACATGATGCCGACAAACTGATCACCCGCACCCAGCTTGGTCTGCAGGTTGTTGCAGAAACGCCCGAAGTAGTCCGCGCTCAACGCCCGCACGCCGGAGAAATAATGCATGGAGAAGTTCGCCAGCAATGCGAGGGGCTTGCCGTCGAGGGTCTGGAAGGAAATGAGATTGAGATCTGGGTCTTCTGGTCCGGACTCGCCGGTGACGTTCTCCCAAACACGACCGGTGTGCATATTCGCACGACCTGTGGGGTTTCCAAACGGATCCTCGAGGATTTTGTCCGGGCGGTTGATCCAGCGGCGCAGGGCGGTGAACTCGGCGGCATTGCGGGTATTCCAACCAGCTTTCGCCGGTTGCAGCTTCTTCTTCGCCAGACCGATCGCTTCCGCGATTTTCTGAATCAGGTAGGGCGTGTAGCGGGGATCCTGTGGGGTGCCCAAGCACCCCATACTCGCCGGGGCGGTATGGGTGTGCGTGGCAGAAACGAGGATGTGATTCGTTGCAATACCGTGCCGTTTGAAGGCGAGCATCTTCGCCTGATCCAAGACCGGTCGCGGCATCATGCAGCTGTCCACCACCACGATCGCAATCTCGGTCTTGCCATCCGCCAACACGATGGCGCGGGCGTTGATTGGGTCGTTCACCTCGCTCGCCTTGCGGCTGGTCATGCCGCCATTGACGAACACCGGGAATTCGATCGGCGAAACATCGAGGATCACCGCGCCGACACGCAATCCAGCGCTCGCTGTGTTGGAAATGAATGCCGCAGCCAATCCGAGCGAGAGAAGCAACCGAAGGGGTTTCATGGAGAGGATTTGTGGGGGAACAGCCAGGGCAACGCAAGCCCGCTTCTGGGTGCTGTCACAAAGGGTTTGACGCTGTCAAATGCGCTCAACATTCTCCCGTCCATGAATCGCCGTGACTTCCTACAGACCTCGGGTCTTTTCGCCGCTGGCGCAGCTCTTACGGGTTGTGCGACCACCGCCACTTCGGGTGGCAAGGATTGGTTTGATATCTCGCTGGCGGAATGGTCCTTGCACGTTGCCATTCGCAACGAGAAGACGATGACCAATCTTGATTTTCCGAAGGTCGCCCGACGCGATTTCAAGATCGGCGCGGTGGAATACGTGAACCAGCTGTTCATGGACAAGGCGAAGGACCAGAAGTATCTCGCCACCCTCAAGGACATTTGCGACGGCGAAGGCGTCAAGAGCCTCCTGATCATGTGCGATCGAGAAGGGATGCTCGGCGATCCCGACGACGCCAAGCGCGTTCAAGCCGTCGAGAACCACAAGAAATGGGCTGATGCCGCCAAGTTCCTCGGCTGTCATTCCATCCGCGTCAACGCCGCCACCGGTGCCGACCGCAATTACGAGGAAACCCAGATCCGCGCGGCCGACGGACTTTCCAAACTTGGCGACTATTGCGGCCCCCTCGGTCTCAACGTCATCGTCGAGAACCACGGCGGACTTTCCTCCCACGGTCGTTGGCTCGCTGGTGTCATGAAGATGGTCGGCCGCGATACCGTCGGCACGCTCCCTGACTTCGGCAATTTCTTCATCGATCGCAAGAACGACGTCGAATACGACCGCTACAAAGGTACCAAGGAACTGATGCCTTACGCCAAGGGCGTCAGTGCCAAGTCCAAAGACTTCGATGACGACGGCAACGAGGTCGAGACCGACTTCGTCCGCATGTTGAAGATCGTGAAAGAATCCGGCTACCGCGGCTACATCGGCATCGAATACGAAGGCAAGGATCTCTCCGAAGCCGACGGCATCAAAGCCACCAAGACCCTGCTCGAACGCGTCCGCAGCGAAGTCTGATGAGATGATTCGCGCCGTCGCCCGTCCTTCCGGCATCCTGACGAGAGCACCGAATAGTTGCTCGCGTCGAGGCATTCGAATCCCCTCGTAATCCCATTGGCAAATCTCCGCGGCTCGTTATGCTCCGCGCCATGAATTCCGTGAAACGCTTGTTCTTCACCTGCGCCTTGCTGGCGTCCTTCGCCGTTTCCTCCGAAGCCGCTCGCTCCTACACGATCGGGATGATTCCCAAATCCCAAGGCAATCCCTTCTTCGAAGCCTCCCGCGTTGGTGCGAATGACGCCGCCCGTGATCTCGGGAAAAAGTATGGCATCAAGATCAAGATCGATTGGCGCGGTCCCAATCAGGAAGACTCGCAGCGTCAGGCGGAGATCATCGAGCAACTGCTGCTGAACGGCGCGGATGGCGTGATCATCAGCTGTTCCGATGCGAACAAGCTCAACGACGCCGTCAACAAGGCCGAGCGCTATGGCGTCCCGGTGGTCACCTTTTCCGGTGATGCTCCGCGAAGCAAACGCATGGTCGCCGTCGGGATTGATGACTTTGAATGCGGCCGGCAGACCTTTTTGGAATTGGCCAAACTGATGAAAGGCAAGGGCGTCGTTGCCGCCATTGACGGCAATCCCAACGCTCAGAATCTGCAGCAACGCGAAGCCGGTTTCCGTGCCGGAGCGAAGAAGTATCCCGGGATCAAGATCATTGATGTCTTCTACCACAAGGAGACTCCCCAAGACGCCGTCGCCCGCATCGAGCAGGTGATGCAGGCGAATCCGGAAATCACTGGCTGGGGCTTGCTCGGCGGCTGGCCGCTCTTTACCGACAATGCTCTCAAATGGAAGCCCGGTACGATCAAATGCGTTTGTGTCGACGCGCTTCCGCAACAGCTGGACTACGTCCGTAGTGGTCACGTCCCCTTGCTCCTCTCACAGGACGTTTACGGCTACGGCTACAAGAGCGTCGAACACATCATCAACAAGATACATCTTCGCAAGAAACCCAAGAGCGCCATCGACAACTTTCCGCTGACGCCGGTCTCCCAAGAGAACGTTGAACAGTTTGCCCAGAACTGGAAGAAGTGGCTGCCCAAGTAACGAAGAACAAAGCACCAAGAACGAGGAACACATTTCATGCAAATCGATTACATCACCAAATCCGAAGATCCCAATGCCGCCACACCGCAGAAGGGACAGACCGTCGTCGTCCACTACACCGGCACCTTGACCGATGGCAGCAAGTTCGATAGTTCGCTGGACCGCAATCAACCCTTTGAATTTGCGCTCGGCTTGGGCCAGGTCATCAAGGGCTGGGACGAAGGTTTCGCCCAGTTGAAGGTCGGCGAAAAGGCCAAGCTCACCATTCCGCCGGAGAAGGCTTACGGAGACCAAGGATTCCCTGGCGCGATTCCTCCCAATTCCACGCTTTTTTTCGAGGTTGAGCTGTTGGAAATCCGGTGATCGATCGCACGATCACGTCTCGTTCCGGACAGACGCTGACAGTTAGGCGGCTGGCCGGGCGCGATGTGAACGCCCTGCAGTCGTTCCACCAAGAACTCTCGCCCGAGACGCGCTCGCGATTCACTCCTCACGCGTACGAAGACGCGATCATCGCGGTCTATGTCCGACGGAACGAGCAGGGTAAAGATCTGATCTACGTCTTGGAAACCGGCGATCGTGAGATCGTCGGTTATTTTTTTCTCTGGGAGTTCAAGGATCCCGTTCCCTTGCTGGGAATCGGCTTGGCGGATGCGATGCAGGGCGAAGGCTTGGGCAAGACGATGATGGAAATCCTGATCGCGGAAGCCCAGGCTGCCGGTTGCGATGGAATTGAACTGACCACGTTTCCTGACAATGAACGGGCGTTTCGGCTCTATCTCAGCGTGGGCTTCAACGAGATCGGCATGGTCGAGAATATTACCGGCGACGGTCGGAAGGTGATCGAACGGAAGATGTTTCTTCCCCTGAAAGAAGGAGCGAAACCCACCGAACGGGAATTCAAGCCTCCGGCGTAGCAGCGAGCGTGAGCAAGCAGAGAGAATTGTTCTGCAACTGCTCGCTCACCTTACCACCAGCAGGGAATAGTTCTTCTTGCCCTTGCGCAGCAGGAGATAGCGGTCAAAGAGGAGCGAGTCGGCATTGATCACCGGTTCTGCTTCGGTCTGCTTGACGTTGTTGACGTAGATTCCGCCGCCTTTGAGATCGCGACGGGCTTCGCCTTTGGACTTGGATAGTCCGGCGGTGTGCAGCAGGTCGATGAGAGCGGAACCGTCTCCATTAAAAGCATCGCGATCGATTTCCTGCGACGGGATTTCGGCCGCGACATCACCGAAACCCGCTTCAGAAATACCGGTGATCTCTCCGCCAAACAGAATCTCGGTGGCCTTGATGGCATCAGCCGTGGCGGCTTCACCGTGAATCATGTCAGTGACCGCCTGGGCCAGAGCCTTGTGGGCTTCGCGTCGTCCCGGGTTTTCGTCGTGGGCTGCTTCGAGGGCTGCAACTTCTTCCTGGGGGAGGAAGGTGAAGTATTTCAGGTACCGGACAACATCACGGTCATCAGTGCGGATCCAGAACTGGTAGAAGCGATAGACGCTGGTGCGGGCGGGATCGAGCCAGACGGCGCCTTTCTCGGTCTTGCCGAACTTGGTGCCGTCGGCGTTGGTGATGAGCGGGAGGGTCAGTCCGTAGACCGTGCGACTGAGTTTCTTGCGTGAGAGTTCGATACCGGCGGTGATGTTGCCCCATTGATCACTGCCGCCGATCTGGAGTTCGCAGCCCGCGTCCTTACACAGGTGGTAAAAGTCGAAGGCCTGCAACAGCATGTAGCTGAACTCGGTGTAGCTGATGCCCTGATCGCGATCCTCCATGCGGGCCTTCACGCTTTCCTTCTGCACCATCATGTTCACCGAGAAGTGCTTGCCGATGTCGCGGAGGAATTCGATGAAGGAGACGTTGGCGGTCCAGTCGGCGTTATCGACGAGGCGGGCCGGGTTTTCCTTGGATTCGAAATCGAGCAGGCGCGCGAGCTGCTGCTTCACCGATTCGATATTATGGGCGATGTCATCCGCGGAGAGCAGGGTGCGTTCTGCCGCTTTTCCACTGGGATCGCCAATGCTGCCAGTCGCGCCGCCGGCGACGGCAATAGGATTATGTCCGGCATTTTGAAAGCGGCGCAGACCGAGCAGGGGGACGAGATTGCCGACGTGGAGTGAGTCAGCC
>JBMYQZ010000058.1:0-13794 GCA_049601855.1 Limisphaerales bacterium
AGGCAGCTTTGTTGCACGTGTTGGTTTCGATGAACCATCTTGTTGTCCTGGGCATTGCGGTCTTCCGCGGTCTGCGAGACCGCACTCCAGGACGCTGCCGCGACCAACCTGTCCTCAAGTAGCTTGAATGTTCTGAATCCATGATGGCTGCTCATCCACTGAATCTGTCGAAGAACCAGATCATTCTCCTACTTGGCTGAGACCGTCACGGACCCAATCCGATTCGTGCTTCAAGGCTCCGTCACTTGGCCGAGTAAGGCCGCACGTTTGGCTCCCGTGGTTGCCGGATGCGGCCAGGATTTACGTTTCCATCTTAGCCAGGCCAGCCAGGCGAAAGCCGCCGGCTCCACCGCCTGCAGAGGCCAGCCCAAGTCAGCGCTCGTGAGCAATTCGGTCTCATCCCCCAACAAAGCGCGGATCCGGGCGACCAAAGTCCGATTCGCTGCGCCGCCTCCGCAAAGAACGACGCGATCGGGTCGCCGACCGAGGTAGCGCTCGTAGTTCAGAGCCACCGAACGCGCGGTCAACTCGGTCAAGGTAGCAACGATGTCCTCCGTGCTTTCGCCCTTGAGCTCCCGTAACGCCCGCTCCAAGAAGACCTCGCCAAACACTTCTCGCCCGGTGCTCTTCGGAGGCTTTGCCCGAAAGAAGGGATGGCGTAGCCAGCGGCTCAACACCGCGTCGTTCACCCTGCCGCGCGCGGCATATCGTCCATTCCGGTCCATGCGTCGCTTCGTCAGCATCCGCATTGCCTGGTCAATCAGCATTGAACCCGGGCCGGTGTCGAAAGAAAGTGTTGCAGCGTCAACTTGCCGCCTCGCCTGCGTGGGGAACCAACTCACATTGCTGATGCCGCCGAGGTTGTTCACCGCGACGCTTTTTCCGGGCAACGCAAAAGCAACTGAATGAAACGCAGTCGCCAAAGGCGCACCCTGCCCGCCCGCGGCAAGGTCGCCTGCCCGAAAGTTGCTGACGACCGGGCAGCGCATCGCTTCACAGAGATGGGCGGGCTCGCCGATCTGCAAACTGGCCGGTCTGGTCTTCGACGGCTTGTGAAAAACAGTCTGGCCATGCAGTCCAATCAATTCCGGCGCCTGCTTTCCGCCGCCCGCATGACGCGCGTAGAAGCGACCCAGATCATGGTGCAGTTGCGCCAGTTCATGGCTACTCGCCGCATCCGCCGCCGCGTTCCTCAGCCGCCTTTGCAGGCCCGCGGGAAACGACCGACTCCAAAGCTCCAGCAGTTCGATTCGCCCGCGCGCGACTTGGCACAACCCAAAATCCACCCCGTCCAGGCTCGTGCCCGACATGATGCCCAAGACTCTCATATCCCATTCCCTTTCATGATGATCGTGTTGTCACCAACCGGACATACCCGCTATTTCCCCGCCGGAATCACGGGCAGCACAACGTGGGAGGGGTGCTCGGCGTCGTGATAGATGGTCTGCTTGGCGGTCCGGAATTCTTTCACCAGACCGATGTTGTCGGCCGTGCTGTTGGGATTGCGCAGGTAGTAGGGGAAGTAGCTGCTGGAGATCTCGATACGAATACGATGGCCGGCGGCGAACACGTTGGCGGTCGGGCGCCAGAATTCGATGGTGTATTCGTACGGGCGGTTCGGTTCGACTTTGCTGAGGCGGCTCGAGTTGAAGGCGCCGTTCTTTTTCGGATCACGATAACGGGCGCGCATCACTCCTTCGCCGAGGAACAGGGCGCTGCCATCGGGACGCACGTCGGCCAGGCGGATCATCCAATCGGTATCACGCGCACTGGTGGCGGCAAATATTCGGGCGGTGATGGGGCCGATGATTTCAACGTCTTTCTTCAGCACGTCGGTGTCGTAGACCAAGACGTCCTTTCGCTTGGCCGAGTCGCTGATGTCACGTGGACCATCGATGTGGCCGTTGGCAAAGGCCGCCGAGGGTGTTGGATCGTCGGGATCATAGAGGTATCGGTCGGGTGGTTGTTCGCCTGGAGAATGGAGGCGAAGGCGACCATCTCCCGCGGATGAGTTCGCCCGGCCGCCGCTGTGCAGGTGGTACTTGGTGAAGCGGGTCTCCGGGAGCGGCCAATCCGTGGCGGTGCGCCACTGGTTGCGACCCATGACAAAAAGATGGATGGGCGGCTCTTCCATGATGCCGTTGGCGACGCCCTTCAGGTGGTGATCGAACCAGCGGAGAATATAGCCGTCCCAGTCGATGATCGCCTGCTCGCCGAAATCGACATCGGCGGCGGTGCGATAACGATTGATGATGTGTTGCCAGGGGCCGATCACCATTCGGGGTTGCCGCGCGAGCGGGGTGGCGCCGTGTTTCTTCGTACCAAGGTAGTTCATCGGAGTGCCGGGGAAGTTGGCATCAAACCAACCGGTGATCGCCAGCGAAGGCACCTTGACTCGTCCATAACTTTCGGGCGTCTGATAAGCGATCCCTTTCCAGTAGTCTCCGGCGGAGGTGTTCTGCGCGACCCATTTTCGCCACCACGTGGTCGGCAGGTAGTTACGCGTCCTGTCAAAATCGATGTAGGGCAGCCGGCTGTAGGCCTCCTCGCGGTTGACGGCGAAACCACCGTAGCCACCGGGACCCGCCCGATGCGGCGTGCGTCCGGAGAGAGCGCCAGCCCAATCCACCATCCAGCAGACGAAGATCCCATTCTGGTAGGGGCAGTTGAGCAAATGATCCGGAGGGGCCACCTCGGGAACAATTGCCTTCAGCGAAGGCGGAGCCTGCGTGGCCGTCCACCATTGAGTCCAACCCATGTACGAAAGTCCGTACGCGCCGACCTTGCCGCTGCACCATTCCTGTTTCGCGATCCACTCCACCAGGTCGTAGCCATCTGTTTTATGCTGTGGCGTGAAGGGATCCCAGTCTCCCCCCGATTCATAGCGGCCGCGTGAATCCGAATTGACCACCACATGGCCGAGGGCGGCGAACTTCTGCGCCCGTTTGGCCTGACCCGATTTGCCGTAGGGAGTCTGTTGCAGGATGGCGGGAAACCGTCCCGCGGCCTTCGGACGAAAGATATCTGCCACCAGCTTCACCCCATCACGCATGGGGATCTTCTCGTCACGGTATTCGGCAACTTCAAACTCCTGCCGGGAGTATTGACCTGGATCAGGCGCCTGACCGGCAATCGGATCTGCAAATCCGAGCGCCAGTAGGGCCGCCGTCAGTGCAGTCCAAGCTCGTGGATGAATCATTGGAGTCGATCATGAGGGTGCATAGGATCTGGTCAAATCGGAGTTTTCAAAATCACTTGGACCCTTTGAGGTCGGTTTTTCGCATGGTATTAACGGACCCGTGTTGTCGCGGTTCAGCCACTGATGGGCGAAGCAGCAAAAACTGATCGTGAAATCTTCGATGCCTTACAGGCCATCGACGATCTGGACGAGCGGAGCGAAGCCTTGGCGCGCGAGTGCAGGCCTTGCTGGATGCGCTGGAGGAAGCGGACGGTTTCATGGAAACCCGGGAACACACGCCGGGCACAACCCGCAATCCCGTCGCGACCCCGATCATTGGCATCGAGGAGCGACCCGGTTTTGTCATCGGCAATTACAAGCTGCTTCAGGAAATCGGTGCCGGCGGTTTCGGCGTCGTCTACATGGCGGAACAGCAGAGGCCGGTGAAGCGCAAGGTGGCGCTGAAGATCATCAAGCCGGGCATGGACACGCGCGAAGTGGTGGCTCGTTTTGAAGCGGAGCGGCAGGCGCTCGCGTTGATGTCGCATCCGAACATTGCCCAGGTGTTCGATGGCGGCGCTACCGAATCGGGTCGGCCGTACTTCGTGATGGAGTTGGTGAAGGGTATTCCCATCACCGAGTTTTGCGACAAGAGCAAGCTGAACACGAATCGTCGCCTGAACCTCTTCCTCGACATCTGCAGCGCGATTCAACATGCGCATCAGAAAGGTGTCATCCATCGAGACATCAAACCGTCCAACGTTTTAATCACCCTGCACGATGGGGTGCCCGTTCCGAAAGTGATCGACTTTGGGATCGCCAAGGCGCTCAACCAGGAGCTCACCGAGAAATCGTTGTTCACGGCTTACGGCCAGATGATCGGAACGCCGATGTACAGCAGTCCCGAGCAGGCGGAGATGAGCGGCTTGGATATCGATACCCGGAGCGACATTTACTCGCTTGGGGTGTTGCTCTACGAGCTGCTGACCGGGGAAACGCCGATCAACCGAAACGAAGTCAAGAAGGCAGGTCTTCAGGAACTCCAGAAACTCATCAAGGAGAAGGAAGCGACCAAACCGAGTCTCGCCCTGAGTATCCTCTGCCGGGAGTCAACCACGGTGGCCGAGTTTCGGCGGGAAGATTCCGGTCGCCTGATCGACGAGATCAAGGGCGATCTTGATTGGATCGTGTTGAAGGCCTTGGAGAAGGATCGGACACGGAGGTATGAGACCGCCAGCGGTTTCGCCGAAGACATCCGGCGCTACCTGGACAACCGACCGGTTGCCGCCTCGCCGCCGACGGTGTCCTATCTCCTGGGCAAATTCATGCGTCGGAACGTGCGCTTGATCGCTTCGATCACGGGCGTGTTCCTGGCCCTGATGATCGGCGCAGTGGGAATGACGGTGCTTTATTTCGGCGCCCGGGCTGATCGCCAGACAGCGCAGGAACAGACTCGAGCGGCAACCCAGTCGAGGATACAGGCCGAGGACGCGCGCGCCGCGGAATCGAAGCAACGCGAACTCACCCAGCAGAGCGCCCGGCAACTGCAGACCACCCTGTCCCGTGCGGATTTCTCCACCGGTGTCGCCCATCTTGAACGAGATGATCCGGAAAAGGGGCTGAGCTATCTGGCGCGCTCGTTGCGTACCGACCCGGGATTCACGCCGGCTGCGCAACGCATCGTCGCCACCTTGCGAGACCAGAACTTTGAGCTGCAACCGGAGATCAAATTGCAACACGAGGAAGCGATTCGCGATTTCACATTGAGTCAGGACGGACGTCACGTGCTGACAACGGCACTCGATCAGACCGTCCGGCTTTGGGACGCCAAGACAATGCAATTGAAGAAGGAATGGGGAACTGAAGATCCGGTGGTGGCATCAGAGTTTCTGGGCCCGGGCAGCCATGTGTTGGTTGCCGGGGTCAGCGGCACCATCCGTCTGTGGGAGCTGTCTAACTTGCGAACCTCGGGACCGCCGATTCTGACCGGCAGTCGCATCAAACACATTCATGCCGTCTTGCGAAGTTCCGGAAAGCCGACGGTGGCTGCGGTGACGGGCGATGGTGGCATCCGGGTGTGGGATGGGCAAAGCGGGCAGGCCTTGACCCCGGCTCTGAAGGTGGCCGACCTCCAAGCCACGGCCTGCTTTCTGAACCCAGACGGAACCCGGGTGTTGGGACGCTTCGGCTCCCAGTTGTTCCGATACTACGAAGCCGAGGGCGGGATGCCGGTGTCCCCCGAGATCGCGACGCAACCGGCATCTCGGCAAATGCCCATCCTTGAGCACGACACCTTGCTGATCATTGGCCGCGGTCGAAACAACATCTTGCCCATGAATCTTGCCAGCGGAACGAAGCATCCTGCGAAGATCGCCGGCAGCCGAAAGCTGCGCATGGTCGCCCGCGCACAACTGAGCCCCGATCAGTCCCGGCTCATCACGGTCTGCCGACCCACGACCAAGGTGGCCGGTCGTAGCGGTCGCGTGACGATCGCAGGCTCGGATGTCATCACCCGGGTCTTCGACGCAATGGAAAGTGTGCAGATCGCGGAAGCGACCGATACCAACTCCTTTCACCGACCGGTGATCCACGCCGAATCCGGCATCAGCGCGCTGCAAGTGGACAATTTTCGGATTCGAATCCGCGATCTGAAAACCATGCGGATTCTGGCCGAAATCAGACTGGGTGAAGCGATTGCCTCGGCGGCACCGGAGCGACCGAATATTCTGTTTTCGCCCTCCGGCGATCGGCTGGCGATTCGTTGCGCCGAATCCGGGTTTGCGGTTTACCGGACCTTGTCCGGCAAGTTGCAGACGAAGGGAGGAGCCGGACGAGTGCCGTTTCGCAGGATTCAATTCAGCCCGGAAGGCCAACGTCTGGCGACGATCACCGGGGATGGCAATTTGCGAATCTGGAACGCGAACTCCGGCACTCCGATAACGGCGCCGTTTCAGCACCGGATCTCGATCGGCAAGGTTGTGTTCAGTCGAGACGGCAGGAGGGTGTTCAGTTTGGATCGGAATGAGGCCGGGGCGGGAACCCAATATGGAGTTGTCCGCTGTTGGGAGGCGAACGGAACAGCAGCGAGTTACCCGGCCAGACCTTGCAGGCCACCGCCCTGGTGCACGAAGCGTGGTTGCGCGTTTCCAACGGCGACAACGAATGGGAAAACCGAGGACACTTCTTCGCCGCCGCCGCCGAGGCCATGCGCCGGATCCTGGTGGACAACGCCCGGCGCAAGAAGGCCTTGAAACACGGCGGCAACATGGAGCGCGTGGATCTCGAAGGCGTCAACGTCGTCGCGAAATCCGATGACGAGGAACTCATCGCGGTGCATGAAGTCTTGGACGAATTGGAAAAGGAAGACCGCGTCGTCGCCGAACTCGTGAAGCTCAGGTTCTTCGCGGGTCTGACGATCGACGACGCCGCCCTCGCACTCGACGTCTCCCGCAGCACGGCCAAGCGCCATTGGAACTATGCCCGCGCCTGGCTGTATCGGGCTATCAAAGAGCAGACCTGACGGCCATTTGCCAAGCCCCACAACATGGACACACCGCCGAGAGACGATCGCGATATATTTGATGAACTCGTAGCGATCACCGATGCCGACGCCCGAACCGACGCATTAAAGACTGCCTGCGGCAGCGATGAAGACCAACAGGCACGGGTCCGATCGCTGCTGGAAGCGTTCTCCGAAGCGGGCGGTTTCCTGGAGACCAGCGTACCTGATGAGCGAAGGTCGACTCCGATCATCACCGGGATTCAGGAATCTCCAGCTCCTGCCCATGCCTTATTCATCACCTCCTCCAGAATGGCTGCCGGATCTCGCCGAGGCCGCTGCCGGCCAACAACTCAACCGTCATGGGTACACTGAGTTGGTCAGTCGTATGGCAGAAATGCGTGAACGCTTGGACCAAGTCCCGGAAACAGACGAATATGCCATTTTTGCAAAGTGGTTCCTGGCGGACCCACGGAAAAGGCGACCGTGTCCGGATCCGAAGTCAGTGAAACTGTATCTGCAACCCAGGCAACGGTCTCTCAATCACACCGAACCTCCGAGAGGTCGTTGAAGAAGATTTGTCTTTGTTGGACCTCTTTGATCCCGACTCTCGCATTGGTATTCAGACGCCCGATTCACGGGTCAACCAGAGTCATGAATACCAAAGAACGTCAGAAACAAATTGGATCCCGGATCACGACCGTTGGTCTGGTCATCAGCCTTCTGCTGGCTGTCGCTCCCGTAGAGGCAGGAAACAGCAAGAACAAGAGCTCGAAGAGCGGACATTCCCACCACCACCACGACGATGACCGCGAAGATCGAGGCCATCGGCAACCCAAGAAGCTCGTGCTATTCGGCGCCGAGCCGGATCTGACCATCAGTGGACTTAACTTCGGCAAGAACGACTACCGAGGCTTGGTCACGCTCTTTAACCCCGAGCTGGGAACCGTGGAACTCGATTTGAAGCGCTACAGCGGATACGAACCCGGCGTGGTGCAGGAACTGGCCGTCGCTCTGCCCGAAGCAGTGATCAACTACCCCGGCACTTTCACGCTCACCATGAAGACCGGACATGGTGCGAGCAAGGCCGACTCCATGGATGTGGCCATCGGCTCGACCGGACCCCAAGGCCCGACCGGGGCTCAAGGAATCCAAGGCCTCACTGGTCCGACGGGCCCGGTCGGCCCTCAAGGTGACCCCGGCCTGATCTTCACTGGTGAATGGATCAACGGACTCACATATCTCGAGAATTTCGTCGTCACGCACAACGGCTCAACGTGGATCTCCCAACGACCCAATTCGAGCGTAACTCCCGTGGAAGGCGACGACTGGACGGTGCTGGCTCAGAAAGGCGACGACGGTGCCGAAGGTCCGCAAGGCGAGGCTGGGCCGGCCGGACCGCAAGGGCCAACCGGAACCGTTGGCCCCATGGGTCCGCGCGGCTCGGATGGTTTGCAGGGCCCGACCGGTTTGACCGGTCCGCAAGGGCCGCAGGGAACTCCGGGACCCGTCGGTCCAGAAGGACCCGAGGGTCCGCAGGGAGCGGACGGAACACAGGGTGCATCCCCGTTTGTGCTCGATGGCAACAACGCCAGCTTCGGTGGTTTCCTGGGACTTGGCACAGCAACGCCAGCCGGCCCGTTGCACGTCGAGTCTCCACTTGTCCTAGGCACGTCAGCGTTGGATCAAAGTCAACTCGTGGGTTCGCTGGGTAACGCCAGTGGCAGCGGAGCATCTGGGTGGCAGTCGTTCACTGCGGGAAGCAGTGGCGTTCTGTCCAGTGTGGATATCAAATGCCGTTCGGCCATCGACGACGCGACCGATTCTCCCGGACTCCTGAACGTATATTCGGGCGAAGGCACCTCGGGAACGCCGCTCGCTTCCGTGTCCGTCGTAGTGTCAGCCAACGGTGGGACTGAAATCCTCCAGTCCTTCGCAATTCCCACCGCTGTAAACATTAGTGCAGGCCAAAAGTATACGTGGGAACTCACCGCATCCAGTTTCAGTTCGTCTCGCAGCTGGCTGGCGGGTACCGATTCAAGGGAATATAACGGCGGCAAGAACGATCAACAAAACAACCGCGAGGACTATGTGTTCGAGACCTATGTGGGAACGATTCTGGCACCGGGTGGTTCCTTGGTCGTCAGTGGAGGGAAAGTCGGGATCAATACCGATACCCCCCAAACGGAACTCGATGTCGCCGGTATTATCAGCGCCAGCTCATTTGTTGGCGATGGATCCGGCTTGAGTGGTCTCAATGCCTCTCAGATCTCATCCGGACAGTTCGACAGCCCTCGGATTGCACCTCAAGCTATCGGGACCGCCAAGATCGAGAACGGCGCAGTTACGGACGCCAAGATCGCAAGTGTGGATGCCTCGAAGATTGCGTCCGGAGTATTGGCGGTCGCCCGCATACCGAACCTGGACGCCTCCAATATCTCATCCGGAACGTTTGGTGACGCCAGGATCGCAAGCGTGAGCGCGAATAAACTGACCGGCATGATCAACGCCGCCCAAATTCCAGATCTGGCCGCAACCAAGATCACCTCGGGGACGCTGGCCGCAGGACGCATTCCAAACTTGAGCGCAACCAAGATCACTTCAGGGACGTTGGGCACCGGACGCATTCCGAACCTGAGCGCTGCCAAGATCACTTCAGGTAGCTTCGGTGCCAGCAGGATCGGCACGGGAGCGATTACCACCACCAAACTGCAAGATGCGGCGGTCACCATTGACAAGATCGGTCAGAACGCAGTAGGCAGCGGGAAGCTCGCTCCCGATTCAGTGAAGACCGGAAAGATCGTGAACCTGGCCGTGACGACAGAAAAGATAGCCGACGCCGCGATCACCGAAGCCAAGCTGGATTCAGACCTATACGACAATCTGGCGAAGCTTGACACGATCGTGGTTCAACCGTTCAAGAGTGGTATTCGGTGTAAAAGCTACAACCCAAAACTCTATCTGGGCGATGGATCCGTCGAGAATGAAATCTCTGTCGGAAAAGGCATTTACACGATCAGCGGCACGGCCACGGACACGCTGCAATGCCGGGCTCCCGACGATGCTGTGTTTGCTTGGCAATTTGGCACCTTGGCACCTTGTCCGGCAATACCCTTACCTATAACACGAGAATGTATCTCGGGCCATCGGGACACCTTCATCTCACCGGCACGGTCAAAAACTTGAGTGACCGGAACAAGAAGGAGAATATCGACCCCGTCTCCCCCGGTGCAATGCTGGAGAAACTGGTCAACATGCCCATCTACGAATGGAGCTACATCGACGGAAATGGAGAACGGCACGTAGGACCCATGGCCCAAGATTTCCACGCCCAGTTCAAACCCTTGGGCGAGGAAACCCAGCTTCCCGCCATGGATGTCGCCGGCGTGACCATTGCCGCCGTTCAAGGCCTGCACGACATCGTGCAGAAGCAACAAAACGAGTTGACGCAGAGGGACGAGCAAATCAAGTCGCTTGAGCAACGACTGTCACAATTGGAATCGCTGATGCAGAAGATGGCCGACTCGGTCGATTGAGCTTCTTACATCTGAAGACCACGAAGCCCGCTTCCTTCGGGGAGCGGGCCTTTCTGTTGCCAAGCCCAACAAAAAAAGCCCGCCAAACGGCGGGCTTCGAGAGTATCGAGGACGGCTTACTGGCGCAACTTGCGCTCAAGCATGCCGACGGTCTGGCGAACGCCACCGTCGATCTCCATGCGGTCTTTCACCAGGCGACAAGCATGCAGAACAGTGCCGTGGTCGCGGCCGCCGAAGGTTTCTCCGATCGCGTTGAGGGAGTTGCCGGTGAGTTGGCGGGCCAAATACATCGCAATCTGACGTGGAAAGGCAATGTGCTCGGGGCGACGTTTGCTGGTCATGTCGGCCAGACGAAGGTCGAAGTGTTCGGCGACCTTCTTCTGGATCATATCAACACTGATCACCTGCTGGGATTCCTCGTCGAGGACATCGCGCAGGAGATTCTCCACCACGGCTTGCGTGAGCGGTTTGCCGGTGAGGGAGGAGTAGGAAATGATGCGGATGAGCGCGCCTTCCAAGCGACGGATGTTGTTGCGGATCCGTTGGGCGAGGAAGTTCGTGATGCTGTCGGGCAGATCGGCGTTCATCGCAATGGCCTTCTTGTTAAGAATGGCCAGACGCGTTTCGATGTCGGGCGGCTGCAGGTCGGTGACCAATCCCCAGACAAAGCGAGATACCAGGCGATCTTCCAAGCCGGCGATTTCGCCAGCAGGACGATCACAGGTGAGCACGATCTGTTTGTGGGATTCGTGCAGCGCGTTGAAGGTGTGGAAGAACTCTTCCTGGATCCGTTCCTTGCCGGCGAGGAACTGCACGTCGTCAATCAGCAGCACGTCGGTGTGTCGATACTTGCGACGGAATTGCACGAGTGAATTGTTCTGAATCGCATCGATGAATTCGTTCGTGAACTTCTCGCAGGAGACGTAGGCGACGCGCGCCTTCGGATTCTCATTGAGAACGTGGTGACCGATCGCATGCAGGAGGTGAGTCTTGCCAAGTCCGACACCACCGAAGAGGAAGAGCGGGTTGTAGGACTTGCCCGGTTTCTGCGCGACGGCCAAGGCGGCGCGGTGCGCGAACTCGTTGTTACCAACGACGAAGGTATCGAAGGTGTATCGCGGATTGAAGAGTTCTTCGCGATTGCTGCCGTCGACCTTGATCTTGGAAGACTTCGGTTCTTTGTCCTTTTTGGTCGTCGCGGTGGCGTCGACTGAGGCGACCGGCGCCCCGTTGGAGTGAAAGACCACCTTCAGTTGTTTGCCGGTGACTTCGGCAACAGCCTTATGAAGAAGGTCGTCGTAGTTATCCTTGAGCCACACCTCGCAGAAGTCATTGGAGACTTCCAAGCAGATGCGCTCGTCATCGATCTCAAGTGCACGTACGGGTTTGAACCAGAGGTCGAAGATATCCGTGCTGAGTACTTCACGGAGTCGTTTCTGTGAAGATTTCCAGACTTTTTCAGCCGCATTTCGTTTGGCGGCAGTTTTACCTCGAAGAGCCTTTTCCATCAGTTTTATTCACGTGCCTTCGTTACAAAGCTGTAACTGGCACAATAGCAAGGGTTTTGGGTGCAAAAGGTTGAGTTGATTCACCAGCGAACAAGGATTTTGCATTTCCTGCTCGTGATGGGTTTTGACAGCTTAAATCCCTAAAAAACAGGGTTTTACGAGCGAATCGACTAGCGGGAGCATCGGTTTGGGGTGCAGACGGGATGATCATTTCTTCGATTCGCGTGAGGAATTTTATAGGAGCGGGCAAGGGGTATTTCTAGGAAGAACTATTCGCTTCTGTTCACAAGTTATTACCAGTGTGGTTTCGGCCCCTAAAAACGAGGTTTTCGGTCCTTCAAAGTGACAATTCGGTGCCGGTCGTCACTTGGGCTCGAAAATGGATTGGATGACTCGTCTGCATTCAGTTGTTCGTTTTGATCATGCGTAGCGTTGCCGCTTCATTTGCATCGACTTCGCAATCTTGGGTTACGAAAATCTTGTCTCCGAATGGAAGGACGTTGCTCCTTGGTGAGGACGAATACTCGTCGCACTCAGCAGCGGTATGGCAACCAACTTTTCCAACCGGGGAGGCGAGATAGTAGCGACGGGCATTGCGCTGTAAATGGCTTTCTGGTCACCGAGGAGAATCAAAAAGATCTCTTGCAGGAATCGCCTGTGCGGTCCCATGGCTAAGTCGTTGATTTGCAACAGATGACATCGTTCGGAAGAATGGCAGCGAAGGATTTCCTGTCGCAAAAATAATTTCCTATCCGCTCGTTGTGTTTGCCTCGCCTCCGCCAAACGAAGTTCTTAGCCTTGGGCAATGACCGGTCTGTATGAACGGCTTGTCCGCCCCGTGTTATTCGAATACGAGTCGGAAACGATTCACGATTTTACCTTGGATACACTTGCCAAGGTGAGTCGGCAGCCCTTGCTGCTGGAGGCGATGTCCGCGTTTTGTCGTCCCGAGGAAATGCCGGTCGAATTGTTCGGACTGCGATTTCCCAATCCGCTGGGCTTGGCGGCAGGCATGGACAAGCGCGCGGCAGCCGTGCCGGCTTGGCAATCCATGGGCTTCGGCTTCTGTGAACTTGGCGGCGTGACCTGGCACGAACAACCAGGCAACCCCAAGCCAAGGATGTTCCGTGCCACCAAGGATCAGGCGCTCGTCAACCGGATGGGCTTCAACAATCCTGGAGCCGCCATGCTCGCGCGTCGCCTGGCCGAATGGCGAGCCGAAGGCCGCTGGCCCAGCCATCCGGTGGGAATCAACCTCGGCAAATCCAAAATCACCCCACTGGAGAAAGCCGCCGGTGACTACGCCAACTCGTTCGCCGAACTTCGTCCGTACGCTGATTTCTTCGTGGTGAACGTCAGTTCACCCAACACTCCCAACCTGCGCGAACTCCAAGATCGCGACGCGCTGGCCGAGATTCTCAGTCGCTTGCACGAGCTGAATCGCAGCGAGAAGCCCCGGCCAGTCCTGGTGAAAGTCGCGCCGGATCTCACGGACGAAGCCATCGACGAAATCATCGAACTCTACGACCCTCGCAAAGTCGCTGGATTTGTCGCGGCGAACACCACCATTTCCCGACCTCAATCCGATGATCCCGTCACCGCCGCGGTTTATCAGGAGCAGGGTGGACTCAGCGGTCGGCCGTTGCGTGACCGCACCACCGAGATAATTCGCTATTTTTACCGTAGAACCGGTGGTTCCGCCCCAATCATCGGTGTCGGCGGCATCTTCTCAGCCGAGGACGCCTGGCAGAACATTCTCGCCGGCGCGAGCTTGGTGCAGATTTACAGCGGCTTGGTGTACCGCGGACCGGGCATCGTCAGGGAAATCGTCGATGGCCTGCGCGAGCGCCTCCACGCCCATGGTTTTCCGAGCCTGCAAAGCGCGGTAGGACAGGGCGCGTGACGCAAATTCGCTTCTAATTCAGGGAATATCTGGCATTTTCCCGGCCTCTTGTTGAACGGCAGCAGCGTGTCACGCGTCTGATTGCCGGTAACACAAACCCATAACGCAACTAGAGTGTGTTCGAAAACCGTTCAACACAACCAGTCATAGATGGAGGCCAAGGTGACCAG
>JBMYQZ010000059.1:0-9533 GCA_049601855.1 Limisphaerales bacterium
GCGTTGGCGACGCGCAACAGACCTTCAGGTGTGCGCGTTAGACCCCAGTGATTTTCCAGGGCAAGCACGACGCCTCTGCGTTCGGCGGCGGGAAGGCATTTCTCGATAGAATCGATACACCACTTGAAGCCGTCGTCTTCCTTATAGCCGGGCAGGACGGGTTCCAGCCCACGCGCTTTCATAAGTCCGTCGAAGGAACGAATCGTGCCCCAGCGTCCGGAGTTGAGCCGGATGCAGGGGATGCCCATCTCGTGGGCAAGGTTGATGCACTTGATCGTGTGATCGATTTGGCGTTGGCGGTATTCCGGCTTGGGATCGACGAAGTCTTGATGGATGGACAGGCAGATCAGATCGACGCCGTTGATCAACGCGGTGCGCTTGAGCTTCTGGAGATATCCGCTGTCCTCGCTGTCCATCTGCCGGTGAAGAATGTCGACTCCAGGCACGTTCAACGCCGAGGCGTTTTCGATGACTTTTTCGATCGGCACTTTCGGTGCGCGGAAATGCCAGTAGGAATAGCTGGAGATGCCCAGTTTCACCTTCGGGGCTGCGGCTTGGATGGGGTTGGTGGCGAGAGCGGCGGCGCCGAGGGCGGCTGCGTTTAGAAAGTGGCGACGATTCATGTGAGTTGGATTTTTCGGGTGGCGGCAACTTCTTTGCTGATGGGTTTGTATTGCAGTTCGAGGGTGGTCGCGGTCAGTTCGGCAAGGAGATAGCCCGGACGAAACTCGGGCAGGTTGTAGCCCGGGGCGTTGTTCTCGGCGAGGTTGAGATCACGATTGAGGAACGCGGAAGGACAGCAGATCTCGTTGATCGGCGTTCGGTCGTCCCAGCCCCGCATGCCGCTGTGACAATGCCCGTGCAACAGGGCGACGATGCGGGATCGGTATTCATCGACCAGTTGGTAGAACTTGGTCTGGCCATGCTCGGGTTTGACGTACCACGCCCGATCCGGTGCGACGTTTTCGTGAATGGGGACGTGGGAGCAGATCATGATTGGGAGGTCTTCCTGGTCGGCTTCGTGGAGGGTTTTGCCGAGCCATTCCAATTGAGCGTCGCTGATGAAACCGTCGTGCGACTTCGGGTCGGCGTTGCTGAACAGGACGAAGCGGACATCGGCGTGATCAAAGTAAGTGTCGATCACTTCCCTGATGTGTTTGCGAAAGAGATCTTCCGGATCGTGATTGCCGGGGATTTCGCAGACCGGTTTGCCGATCAGATTCCGGATGTCTCGATGGACGGCATACTGCTCCTCGCGAGCACGATCCACGATGTCACCGAGGTGTAATACGAAAGTGGCCGTCGAATCCTTCAATTCCAGTGCCGCGCGTTCCCAATTCTGCGCCGGCGTCTGGCTGTCTTCGTGACCGAGGTGGGTGTCGGTGACGATTGCGAATCGGAGCACACGATCGGTCATGGTTTGATCACCGAAAT
Source organism: Limisphaerales bacterium (assembly GCA_049601855.1). Classification (GTDB taxonomy): domain Bacteria; phylum Verrucomicrobiota; class Verrucomicrobiia; order Limisphaerales; family JAYPXF01. The sequence goes on from JBMYQZ010000059.1 coordinate 1,435, forward strand.
CTTGGGCATTGAGGCATAGACCAACGGAATCTCACCGTCGGTCGTGGTCATGATGGGGATGTACTCGGAGCCACAGGCCATGCCGCTGGTGGGATCGACGGGAATCCAACCTTGGCCGGGTTTCAAGATTTCAGCCCAGACATGTCCCTGCATATAGGCATGCCAACCGAGGACCTGTCGAGCAGGCACGCCACTCGCGCGACAAAGCGTGACAAAGACATCCGAGTAGTCCCAGCAATGACCAAACTTCTGTTCGATCACCTTGTCCACGCCGTAACGCGATCCCTTGATCTTGCCGTCGTAACGGATGTTTTCGCGATCGAGAAACCATTTGAGAATCGCCTGCACTTTGCGGTCCGGGTCGGCGAGGTCTTGGGTGATGGCCTCCGCCAGCTTTCTGATCGCGGGATCGTCGACGGGCCAATGCGCAGTCTGATCGGTGTACTCACCGTCACCTTCCGCGGGAGTGAATCCCAAGGTTTGCGAATGAATGGTCGCGATGATCGCCGTGATCGGCAGTCCGGCACGGATGGCCGGGGAACCTGGTTGGGTGACGACCTCAGATGGTTTCTTTCCCTGACCATGACGGCGCAGTTTGATGTCATCGCCTTTACGAAAACTCCGGGCTAAGGCGGCGATTCGTTTCTCCGTGTCGGGAGTTGGCTTGCGGTTGTGGAGGAGGAAGGCGTTGAAGAGCTGATTCCACTTCATGTAGTCACCGCCGTTGATGGGCACCGCGTCGAATTCCACCCGATAGGTCACCTCAATCGGTTGGAACTGAAACACGTGAGTGGCCTCGATGCTGGCGCGGTTGGAGCGGCTGCTGATCTCCGAGATCTTCTTGCCGTCCCGCTTGAGAAAGCGTTCCCCCTTCTTGAATCGGGCCATGGTTGCGTGGACGACTTTCGCGTCGCGCTCCGTGTGGCACGTGAGTTCGATGAGTTTCAGTTCCGCCCCTCGCACATTGTAGTGGATGTTCTTGGCGGCGGTGAGACGCCCGCCGAGGCGACGGCTGAGCCCGGCGAGTTGGATGGCTGGGACGGAGGTGGTGTTCAGTTGTTTCCAGCCGGCGGGAAGCCCCTGTGCCGGACTGTTGTTCGGCAAGATGAACAGGAGGGCCAAGGCAGTCAGACCGAAGCGCATGCCGGAAGTTACACAACGGTGGTGGCTTTGTCATTGCCTGTTGGCGGTCCGCCCGGTGCAATCGCCGGCATGAGCAATTCTCAATGGCAGGTGGAACATATCGGCCTGCCTTCGGTCGATCCCAAGACGCTGCACGAATGGTATGTCCGGGTGTTGGAGGCTGAACTCGTGTGGTCAGATGATTCCGTCCCCGTGTATTTCGTGAAGCTCGCCGGTGGCACGATCCTTGAGATCTGCCCGAGTCAGCGGGTGGTTGAGGATGTTGGCGACAACGGCGTTGCTGGACTGCGACACTTGGCCTTGCAGGTGGCATCAGTGGATGAAACACGCAAGGAACTTGAATCACGTGGAGTGACATTCCCGGAAGATCCGAAACCTGCCGGCGGTGGCGGCCGGGTACTGTTCTTCGCCGACTGCCAGGGCAATCTGCTGCACCTTGTAGAACGCCCTGCCGGATCGGTCTTCGTGTAGGTGAACGCTCCGCCCAAATGGCAGAAACCCACGCCGCTCGAACTGGCCGCGACGGTCGGTCTGCCGGTCGTGGGGATCCTGTGGTTCGGCTGGAGCGGCACGCAGATCCTGCTCCTTTACTGGCTGGAGAATGTCGTGGTTGGCGTGTTCAACCTGCTACGAATGATTCTGACCAAACCGGTCTACGAGAACCGTGCCGACTATCTCGCGGCCAACCCGTGGATTCTCCAACACTACCCGATCTCCGCGGAGGACTGGCAGAAAGCAAAGGAATGGCGCGTGGCGCAATACCCGAGCATGAAGCAGTTCTTCGTCCCGTTCTTCCTCGGACACTACTCGTTCTTCCTCCTCATCCATGGATTTCTGCTCGCGACCTTGGTGGGCAAGTTGCCGGCGAAACAATGGTGGACTTTCTTCTCCGCCCAATGGACCTGGGAGATGTGGGCTGTGATCGGATCGATGGTCGTATCGCAAGGCTGGCGATTCTGGACGGAAGATCTGCAGGGGCGTAGGCACACACGGACCTGTCCGTTCCTAGCGATGGTCTATCCGTATCGCCGCCTGCTCATCCTGCACGTCGCTTTGTTCCTCGGAGGATTTGCCATCGTCTCTTGGTCCCTGCCGGCGGCCCTCGCCATCCTGCTGATATTGGTGAAGGCCGGCTTCGATATGAACTGGATCCGCATTCCGTTGGGTCCAAAGAAGATCGATTGGAAACACGCGGAGGAGTGGGATCGAAAGAAAGGCGCCGGTCGGATCGTTGGGAAGACGGTCAACGAGCGTCCCGCTGGATGTCATGCCGAATTGAACGAATCCGCCTCCGGACTTCGTTTTGACCTGGCAGCCCGAGGGGTGGGGGAGGTCTGGAAGAAAATGCGAGCCGGCGGTTGTCTGATCGTGGGGTTGATCTTGCTCGGAATGATCAGCTTCTGGGGTTTCGTCTTCATCGGTGAACAATGGCGCACGATCATGAACGGCGGTGGCAATACCTATTGGTTCATGCTCCTGATCATGACCCTTGCCCAACTCCTCGGCACCTTGTGGATCCTGATGTTCTCGCTCCTGCTGACCATCCCGTGGAGCGTGCTCGCCTTCGGGACTCGTCGCGGGACGATCGAACTGAAAGGCGATCGACTGCTCATCCGACAAAAAGGTTTCCCTTGGCCGCGCAACGCCGATCTGCCCGCCCGTGAAATCGTTGACCTCGGTATGTCACCCACCGGCAGCAAGACCAACGATTTCGCCGTCTTGGAACTTCGCATCCGTCTGCAGAACGGTCACGAACACACCTTCTTTGCCGGACGCGAAGCCGATGAGCTCAACTGGATAGCCACGCAGATTACTAATCGGCTGGTGGAGCTGTAGTCGGGTAGCGCCAGACGCTGTCGCCCAGTTCAGCGGTGCGTCGTTCTGAACGGTGTTCGAGAGGCTGGTATTCGTCGGGAACGGTTTTGCGTTCTGGTGAATGCAGCAAATAACGCCTGTTCGGTGTGCGCCGATAGGAAAGCGCGGGTAGTTCGTCGATCCACTGGGGAACCAACGTTTCGAGGCTTTCGGGATAAGTTTCGTGCTGCAACCAGTATCGTTCCAAGGCACAGGCTACCCGAGCTTGCAAATAGGCGAGATGGAGAAGCGGACGGTGCTCTTCTCGATAGGCGATCAAAGCTTCAAACTTGGGGACGAAGAAGATGCAGGCCACGGGGTCGTTTGGCAGGGCGAAGAAATCAGGTTCGCGATCGGGATCGAGCCAGCGATAGGTGTTCACCATGTTGAGATAGTCCCAGCCAGACGGGCGGCCGACCCACGCCAAGGTCATTCCGATGGCCTCGCCCGGATCGTTTTGGAGTTCAGACCAATGCCGAAACAAGTTTCCGATCGTCAGAGTTCTCCGGGCATCTCGCCAAAATGACATCCACACGATCGCCGTAATTCGGTCCTGCTCGCGGCCTTCGGCGATGAGGTCCAGCCCGTTTAGACGTTTCTGCATTTGCGAGAGGTGATCTTCGCTCCATGCCCGCCTGGCCAGCCCCTCCCAGACCGGAGCGAGCGTCCATCCAAGCAGTTGGTGGCGTTTGTCGAAAGCGAAAGGACTGGGCTCTCCCTGCAACGAATCGGACAGGCGAAGGCTCACCAGCACGTTCTCAAGTGCTAGATTCGGTTGTTCTTCGGCAAGCGCTGCCAGCGCGCGGAGACGCAGTGTCTTCGTGATGACCCAGAGGGCGTGGTTCCGGGAGTTCGCAGCCATGTCGACGAACCAGCCGGATTCATAAGGCAGATTCCATCGTGTGTGCGGACGTGACATCGCCTGCCGCAACTCCGTCAATGCCGTCTGACTTTCACAATAGCGCAGAATCGTGCGAGCTGCGGAATCGGACTCAACCACGGTCTCGAATCGATTGGTGGACATGGCATTGCGCACCGGATCCAGATTGGCAATCTTCGCGAACATCCACTCCCCTTCATAGTTGGGCAGGGCCAGTTTCCGGACTCGCTCATGTTGGGGTGAGGCAACCGGTTTCCGGCGATTGAACAACGTCACCTCTCCTGCGAATCGGACTTGGGATTGCAGCAAGGGGATGGCGCAGAAGTTCTGCTCATCGGGAACAGGCGGGGGAATGACGCTTTCGAGACTGAGTGAGCCTCCCTTCCGTTCGAGCTCTCGCTTCAGCGACGCGTAAGCCGAGCGACCGCGCCAGTATTCCAACGAACAAATCAGCATGTGGACGGATACGAGTGTCACTAGGGTCCAGCCGTAGAGCCGAATCGCCTCGCTGTTCGGTAACATCCGGAAGCCGATCCTCTTGAATGCTCGGATACGGAACCAAAGCGCCGTCAACAAAGGAGTGGACATCAAGGCGGCGAACACGGCGAGGCCCCAAGGTAGATAACGGTAAATGAAGAAGAACCAGATGATCGTCGCGATCCCGAGCGCGATGGCAGCGGGCTTGGCGATTTCTTTCCAGGCACGTGGAATGATTTCGTCCATGGATCAAGACTCGTCGGGGTCGCTGGACGAGGCGAACAACGGTGTACTCTCCCGCGCCTGGTCGTGATACCGCTCGCGCGTATCGCGGCGACGGATCAGGTCGATCGCGAGGTGATGCGCCATGCGGATAAGGAAAGACCGTTCATCACGAGCGCGTCGTAATCGCTCCGGTTGTTCCGCGATCTTCCGAAACAGCTCCTGCAATACCTCCCGCGCCTGGTCCTCATTGCGCAGCAGGTTTAGCAGAAAGCCGAACAACCCATCGGCATGCGCATCATATGTCGCGGCCAATTGTTGTCGGGTGTTCATCTCCGAGAGGACGCACCAGCCACGTGGTTTTGTCTACCGACCTTTTTGCGTCCAATTGTCGACAGAACTCACCAGTCCGTGGAACGGTCCGTCGATGAGCCCGCTGAGAGTCTGGTTCTCGGGGTTGGAACTGGTGTTAAACAGGATGGCCCAGCGGTAGCCGTCGTGGCGACGGACGAGGAGAGTGGAGGTGCCTTGAATCAGACCTCCGTGCCAATGGTTCGCGCCATTCGCTTGCGGACGGACCATCCAGCCGAGGGCGTAGAACGCAGCCTTTTCCCGGGCATTGGCGTCGTGGCCGAGGAGACCGGGTTGGCGGGCGAACATAGTCTGGATTGTTTCCGGCTTGAGGAGTTTGTGCAGGTTGTCGGCGAAGCGGACGAGGTCGGGGGCGGAGGCGATCCAGCCTCCGTGGGCGTCCATGAATTGCATGGGCCGGGCGTAAGGGTATGGGACTTCGCGGCCTTGGAGTCGCCCATAGGGAGCTGGCGCGGTCCGGTGCTTGTGATCGTAGTAGGTGACTTCGTTCTCGGCGCGGCGTTCTCGTTCCATGAATCCGACTTGCATGGTGGTGATGCCGAGGGGGGCGAGGACGTATCGCTTCACGTAGGGTTCGTATTTCTTTCCGGTGACGTCTTCGATCACACGGCCGAGGAGGAGGTACCCAAAGTTGGAATAGGCAGAGCGAGTGCCGGGATCGAATTGGAGTGGGCGCCGGAACATGAAGGCGATGACGTCGCGGGTTTCGACGGGGGGATAAATGCCCATTTTTGCGACACGGAGATGCCCTTCGCGGCCCATGGGATCGAAATCCTTGCTGCGATCCCATCCGCCGCTATGGCGCAACAGGTCGTGAATGGTGATGTCTTCAATGCGGGGATCATATCCTTCGTGCCGCCGGTAGTGTTCCATCGATTCGAGGTGATCCACCAGACAATCGGTGAGGTTGAGCTTGCCGGACTCGACGAGTTGCATGATCGCCACGGCGGTGATGGGTTTGGAAATGCTGGCGATGCGGAAGAGGGAGTTGGGTTTGACGATGGCGCGCGCCTTCTTGTCGGCCCAGCCGTAGCCCTTGGCGTAAAGCAGTTTTCCATCGCGGCTGATGGCGACGGACGCGCCGGGGACACGGTGCTCGATGATGAACCGGTTCATGTATCCGTCGATCGTGTCAGAGGCATCAGCGCTGCGACAAATGAACGGCAGGAACAATGACAGAATGATCAACCGGTGCATGCGACACGAATAAGGTCATCCGGCCGAGATGGCCACTTTCCTTTGGGTTCTTTTTGGCGGTTCATTCCGGATTTGGGTGCGCGCCTGAAATCTGTCACGTTTGGTGGATGAAGATCCGCATTCATATATTGGCCGTGTTCGTCTTGGTAGGGACTGTCCGTGGTGCCGACGATGTCGATATCACGCCGGATGTTGTTTACGGGCACGAGTTCGGGATGGCATTGACCTTTGACGTGTATCAACCGAAACAGAGTGCCAACGGCGCCGGCGTCTTGTTCATGGTGAGTGGTGGTTGGTATTCCCGCTGGCACGATCCGAAGCGCATCAACGCGATCTATTGGGCTTTGTTGGCCAAGGGGTTTACCGTCTTCTCCGTCCGTCACGGTAGCAGTCCGAAGTTCACCATTCCCGAGGTGGTCGGCGATGTCCGGCGTAGCGTGCGTTTCATTCGGCAACATGCGACTGAATATGGAGTTGATCCGAAACGCCTCGGCGTCTGTGGGGGTAGTGCCGGGGGGCATCTGTCGCTGGTGCTCGGCACGACTTCAGACGCGGGCAACCCCCAAGGCCAAGGACAAGGTCTTGCGCGGCAGCAGTCGGGTGGCGGCTGTGGTGGCCTATTTTCCACCGACCGATCTTCGTCCGTGGGTGAAGGAGGAGTCATCCTACTACAAGAGTTTTCCAGCTTTGCAGTTTGCCGAGGACAAGGCAGACGATTTTTCGCCTGTTCTCCATGTCAGCAAGGATGATCCACCAACGCTGTTAATTCATGGCGACCTGGACAAACTGGTCCCGATCGACCACAGCGAGAAGATTTTGGCGAAGTTCAGGGCCAAGGAGGTCGTGTCGGAACTGCTGGTAATCAAAGGAGCCGCGCATGGTTTCCGGGGTGAAGACGGAACCAAGGCCAGTGATGCCTTGGTTGCCTGGTTTGAGAAACACCTGCGCTGAATCTCAGCAAGGAAAAATTTACCCGAACAGTTTTTGGATCACAGTTCCGTCCCGGACAACGCGGATCGGGCGGCCGGTGGGGGTGTGGTATTCCTTCTGCGGATCAATGCCAACGGCATGCATGGCGCTGGCTGCGACGTCGGCCGGGGTGCAACCGCCTTCGATCACCTTGCTGCCGGTCTCGTCGGTCTGGCCGATGACCTGTCCGCCTTGGATGCCCGCGCCGGCGAGCATCATGCTCATGGCGTTGCCCCAATGATCGCGTCCGGCGTCTTTGTTGATCTTCGGCGTCCGGCCCATCTCACCCGTGCTCCAGACGAGGGTGGTTTCGAGCATGCCGCGTTGATGCAGATCTTGGAGGAGGGCGGCGATGGCACGGTCCCACGGCGGCAGAAGCTTCTCCTTCATGTCCGTGAAGTTGTTGCGATGGGTATCCCAGCCACCGAAGTCCAGGGTGACGCAACGTACACCGGCCGCGACCAATCGTCGGGCGAGCAGGCAGCCTTGACCGATTGAAGTGCGGCCATACCACTCGCGGACGGGGGGCTTTTCGCGGTCGATGTCGAAGGCCTTGCGAATGCGGGTGGATCGGAGGATGTCGTCAGCCTGCGCGTAGAAGCGGTCCATGCCGGACACGTTGTCGTTGGCCAGATCAAGATCGCGGTAGGCGGAGTCCAGTTTTTGGAGAAGGGAGGCGCGCTTGTCGGTGCGATTGGCAGACATGCCGCCGGGAGGTTTAAGTGCGCGGATCTGGAAATCGTCCGCGTTCGGATCGTCGTCGACGGTGAAGGAACTGTAGGCGACGCCGAGGTAGCCGGGTGTTTCAATGGTGGAGTTTGTCCGTGACACGGGGAGCGAAATGAAAGGTGGGACGCCTCGGGACGAACGAAACTCCTTGGTTATCACCGATCCCATGTCGGGATACTTCAGCGACGGGGTCGGGCGATTGCCTGACCGGACGTAACTCATACCAATGCCGTGCACGCCGATGGCCTTTTCGACG
>JBMYQZ010000059.1:9543-13754 GCA_049601855.1 Limisphaerales bacterium
CGCAGGATACAGTATTTGTCGGCCTGTTTCGCGAGCATGGGCATGTGTTCGCAGACCTGCATGCCGGGGACGTTGGTGCCGATGGGTTTGAACTCTCCGGCGGTTTCGCCGGCATCGGGTTTGAGGTCCCACGACTCAAGATGCGACTGCCCGCCGTCGAGGTAGACCAGGATGGCGGACTTGCCACCGCGTTGATTGCCAGGCTCCGCGCGGAGGAATTCCGGCAGCGCGAAGCTGGCGGTACCGAGAGCGCCGACGCGAACGAAATCGCGGCGGGTTACTCCATCACATCGACACGGCGTTTTACTCTTCATTTCACGAACACAAATTCGCGGACGTTGAACAGCGTCCACATCAGGTCTTCGACGGCATCCGATCGGGAGATGCCGTCAGCAGCAAAATGATCCTTGGCGTTCCGGCGCTCAATCTTCGACGGAGGGCGAGCCAAGGTGCGCAGGTAAAGTTCATCGATAATCCCGTCTTCTGATTTCTTGGAATCGGCGAGTTCCGCCGCCCGTCCATCAGCGTGCGAGATCTTTTCCAGTAAATCGGTGTCATTGAGGAGATAGAGGGCCTGCACGAGGCCGGTCTCCGTGCTGCGCTCGCAGGCGCAGGTCTGGATGCGCTTGGGGCGGCCGAAGATGTGAAAGACGTATTCCGCGCTCGCTCTTCCGATGCTCGTCGGCGCAATTCCGATCGCCCTCGTGTTCGGCGGAACGAAGGTCGACGAGTAACGGGTCGGGACACCGGTAATGTCGTCGATGGCATCTACCAGCACTTCTGCGTGCAGCCGACGAACATGGGCATGGGAGAAGTTGCGACGATCGTGCCGATTGGAGTCGTTGGGAAGGTGCGAGAGCTGGTAGGTCCGGCTGTTCATGATGCGCCGGTGCAGATGTTTGAGGTCGAAGCCGTGCTGTCGAAAGTCTTTGGCCAACCAATCGAGCAGGGCGGGATTCGACGGAGGATTGGCGGCGTTGAAGTCATCGATCGGATCCACGATGCCCATGCCGAAGTAGTGACCCCAGATGCGATTGACGATGTTGCGAGCAAACCATGGGTTCTCTGGCGCGACCATCCACTCCCACAAGTCCACCCGCGGATCTTTGCCGTCCTTGACGTAGGGAGCCACGGGTCCGGCCAATAGCCTCGGGGGCACTTGCTCCAATTGGCGTGCGTTGCCTCGATAAGGGCCGGGATAAACCGCGACCGTATGATAATCCAACCGATTGCCGCGTTTGCCGCCGTCAGTGGCGAGAACATTGGTGACCATGAAGAATGACTGCCACGAGTTGAAATCGGATTCGGTCCAACGATCAAAGGGATGTTTGTGGCACTGAGCGCACTGGATTTGCACGCCGAGGAAAGTGTTGGCCGTGCGAATGGCCATCTCCTCCGGACCACCGCCACGTTTCATCCAATAGAGATCGAGCGTCTTGCGCTGGCCGTAGGTGCCATCATCGAAACCGTTCTTGCGACCCTTGTCCGGGCGCATGCGTGCGTAGACCTGCGCTACCTCCCGCTCGTATTCATCCAACGAACGGCCTTCGCGGGAAGTGGCGGTGACGATGCCCTTGACGAGTTGATCGTAGGGGACGTTTCGCTGCAGCTTGTTCTTGAACCAGTCATACCAGAGCCACGAGGTCTTGAAGTTGGGGTTCAACGTGCTGCGGTTGTTGCCCGTCCAATCCGACCAGTGGGTAGCCCAATACAGCGCGTATTCGGGACGTTCGAGGAGTTGGTCGATCAGGTCACTGCGACGGGTATTGGCCGGTGCTTTCAGGAACGCTTCGATCTCGTCGGGTTGGGGCAGAGTACCGATACAATCGACAAACGCTCGACGGATGAACGTCTTGTCGTCGCACAATTCGGAAGGTTGAATATTGAGCTTTCGTAACTTGCCGGCGACGTGGTGATCGATCGGATTGAACTCCGCGAAATCTGGGGAGGGTGATTTGTCAGGTCGCGGAGAAATGACGGGAATCGCTTGCACGGCCCCGGCGAAGGTGATTACCAGAGCGGTGTCTCCCGTGCCCGTGATCGTCACGCGCCCTCGCTTGTCCACCTTGGCCACACCCGCGTCGTTGCTGCTGAAATGCGTCAATGCAGTTACATCTTCGCGCGTGTCATCGTTGAACGTGGCTCTCACTTGGAGGGTTGCCGGAGTCCCGTGAATCTCTGCGGGGATGATTTCAAGGCGACGGACCGTTGCCGCGTTGTCCGGATCGAACTTCGCTCCGGCGGTGATCCATTCGCGGAGGAGTCGATGCTGCCAAGTATTCTGACGTATCTTCCGACCTCCTTCGTGGTCGATTTCGTCCAGTGGTTTGCGCAAGGCAAGGCTGCGATCAGGTTCGTTGATATTCACGCGCGGACCCGTTTCCTTGTCGTGAGTCAGTTCCTCGTGATCGAGATTCAGGTCGTAGCCGAAGAGACTGAGGCGAAATCCGTTCTGTCCCTGAAAGGCACCGTGACATTCGCGCGCGCTGCAGCCGACCTTGTTGAGCAGGGGAACGACATGTTTGGAAAATGATGGTTCTCCGCCGCGACCTTCGGCTGCCCAACGTTGATCGGGGGCATCAATGCCTTTGACCGCCATCAGGGGCAGCAGACCTAGGAGTAGGGTTCGGGCGATCATGCTTGTCCGGGACTGTAAGGACCATCAGGCAGCCGGCGCCCGTCGTCAATTCACCGCTGACGGAAATGCTTGAGGAAGAACTCCACAATCGGCTTGGGTTCCTTGAGGCTGTGGGGGTGGTGGCCGATGCCGGGTTTGTGGATGACTTTGATCGGTCCTCCCAGTTTCTTATAGCGGGCTTCCAGGACGTTGCTGTTTTCCGTGACGGGAACGACGACGTCAGCGTCGCCGACGACGTTGAGGATCGGGATCTTGGCCATGGCCATGGCTTCGAGTCCGTCGATGGGATTGACCTTTGCTTTCAGCGCTTCCGCTTCGGTGAAGCCGTAGACCTTGAGACATTGCTGCCAGGTCTTCGCGCTGCCTTTGCCAGCGCCTTTGCCGCCCGGCCAGCTCTTGAAGTCACAGACCGGAGCGTCGCCGTAGATGGCACAGACCTTGTCCGGGTTCTGCTTGGCCCAATTGAAGATGATCAAACCACCGCGGCTCATGCCTTCGAGGGCGGGACGTTGGTGGAAGCCGTATTCGGTGGTGACGAATTCGTAGAACTCGTCCCAGAACTTTACGGCTTGCGGAGCGCCGAACAGACCGCCGACATCCGCGTAGGCGACGTGCCAACCGCGATTCAGGAGGGCGATGTCTGTTTGGGGTTGATGACCGAAGAAACGGGCGCGCCAGATCCAGGGTTTGCTCTCGGCGGCTTTCTTGGGGGCGACGATGATGCACTTGCGATCGTTGAATTTGAAATCGTGACGGGTAAAACCGTGGAAATCGGCTGCGTGCAGCAGCGGGGCACACAAGAAGAACGCGAATAGGAATCGATGCATGCCGTATACTCTTCGCGGACGGGATGCTGTCCACTTTTTTTCCGGATGAAGTCGTGCTATATCCGCGAGATGCGTTTGCTTATTTGTCTGTTGTTGGTTTGTGGCGGGACGGTTTCGGGAGCGGAAATTGGTCCGGAGAAAGGAACTTTGGTTGTGGTGGGAGGCGCGGCCCGGGATTCGAGTATCTACGAGAAATTTGTCGAGTTGGCGGGTGGGGAGAGGGCCCACATTGTCGTGATTCCAACCGCTGGCGGAGCGAAGAAATACGATGAGGATTATCGGGGACTTGAAGTTTTTCGTCAGCACGGCGTGACGAATTTGACTTTGCTGCACACCTACAATCGGGAAGAGGCGAACACGGAGCCTTTTGTTGAACCGCTGCGCACGGCGACTGGCGTGTGGTTCTCGGGCGGGCGCCAATGGCGGTTGGCTGATTCCTACCTCGATACCTTGGCGCACAAGGAGTTCTGGAAGGTGTTGGAACGAGACGGCGTGATCGGCGGTTCATCCGCTGGGGCGACGATCCAAGGATCCTACCTGGCACGGGGAGACAGCAAGGGGAACACGATCATGATGGGAGACCATGAAGTAGGTCTGGGATTCATTAAACAGGTGGCGATCGATCAGCACCTATTGCGTCGCAATCGTCAGTTCGATCTGATCGAGATTATCGAGGCCAAACCCAAGTTGCTGGGAATCGGGATTGATGAAAACACCGCGATGGTCGTGAAAGGCGATGTGTTTGA
>JBMYQZ010000060.1:0-13674 GCA_049601855.1 Limisphaerales bacterium
CGGAATTTGTACAAGCCCGATCTTTGGCTTTTTCAAGTTTTCGAACACGCCCTAGAATGCCTCCCCTTTTCCTCTATGCAATTTGATAAAATGAACCAAAGCCCTCTGAACTTGTTGGGCCGTTAGCTTGTCCTTAAAAATCAGGTGTAGCTTCGGCCATTTACCACCCTGACCTTGATGAATCACCCGGATCTCCCGTCGCGAAATCGATTTGATTTGATGGGCTGACCAATCCCAGTGGCGAATCTCTTTCCTGAGAAAACCTCGGGGCTTGATCACATAGTCGGAAGTTGGAAAGTATTCATACTCGACCCGGGTAGGATCCATCTTTGCAAGAGGAACGTAGTATTTTTTTCCATCTCGTTTCGTGAGGATCAACTCGTCTTTCCGGTAGCTGATGCTTTGCCCTCCGTAGGTGTCCGGCTTCCCAGTTTCACTTTGAACCTTGAAGCTCTGTTTGCACTTTTCCTTCAAGAAAGCAAGGCTGGTGGCTGGTGGTTGTCCTCCGATGCTCTTATAGCGGGTCAACACATGTTGGGGAAAGATTGAAGTCCGAGAAGAGCTGGGTTTTCTGGACTTCGCTATTGGCTTGGTGGACTTTGGCAACTTCGCACCGACCGTCTTCATGGTGGTTAATAGCATTTTGGGGGCCCGAGACGCTGAGATTAGCTTCCATTGATACTTCCCACTCGACGTTTTTTGTCGCTGATTGATGATCCCTTTTTCCAAGCTGAAGGCCCATTCTTTACCGTCAATCCGCGTCTTTCTCCAGGACTTGCCTTCCTTGCCTCCGAAATCTTCCAGTGGCACTAGGTCATGCTCCTTCATCTTGTCCCAGATCACCATCGGAACGTCAGCCGGTGACATACGCGTCGATTTCTTGGTCTTTGGATCGTAGCTGGTCACCGAACCGCTCTTGGTGCTAAACGAATACTTGCGCGCACCATTCACGTAAACGCGGAGCCAGCCTTTCGTCGTGGGGCTTGGCTTCCATTCATACCGTGACTTGGATGCCGCCGAAGTCGCTGACCCAGTGGTGAACAGCGTCAGCAGGCAAAGAAGGAAGCAATTCGAGCGGATGGACATTGGTGAGGTAATGCCATTTTCTGCCGATGGTCACAAGACGAAGCCCGAGAAGCAGGCGTTAAGGATCGTAAGGAGTGGAAGCTTTCAAGCCGGTGAGGTGGAACAACACGTTGCGCATGATCTTCGTCTGTTTCGGATCCACGTCGAGGGTCCAACCCCAGGCAATGGCGCCGGCGTGGAAGACCTTCCCGCCCTGGGGACGCTCCCACCAGATCATGTCCACTAACGTCGCTTCGTCGACTTTTCCGAAGTTGGCGAAGTAGTCGAGGGCGCGAGCGTTCTTGCGTTTGATGTTTGCGACCGTCTCGATCCCTTTTGGTTCCGCGGGAAACACGCCGCCATCCGGAATCGCTTTGACCGGTTTCGCAAATGAACTCAAGCGGATGTCGCCTTCGTGACCGCCGGCTCGTCGATAACCGCTCGGCGCATGACCGAACGTTCCGCGGTCTGCGAAAGACACTTTCTCCGGTGTTTGGAAGAGAAAGTGATCGGTCTTCGTCGGGGTATAGACTCCATTGTTCGCGCCTCCCCACCAGCCGCTGCAATCGAGGCCGATGACTTTCCAGGACGGGTAGCCACAGTTGCGCATCAGGCTGCCGCGTTGGCTGTCGTAGCTGTGCCAGATTTCGCCGACGTTGGCGAATTTGCGGCCGCCGATGCCGGGGCCGTACTTGCGGCATTCCATCGTTCCCAATTCCTCGTCGAAGGTGACGCGCCAGAACATGGTGTTGCCCGAGAGCACGGCGACGGAGCCGCCGGTCGTCAGGTAACGATCGACGCCTTCGTACATTTCCTTCGACCAATACTCGTCGTGGCCATTGATGATTAGGGCTCGGTAGCCGTTCAACAGGTTCGGATCGCGGTGGAGGTCGAGGCTGCTGTAGACGTCGAAGTCGTAGCCCTGTTTCTCCAGCCAGACGTGGGTGAAGCGTTCGCCGCGCATGAGGTGGCTGTAGTCGACCTGTTCCTTGCTGTAACGGATCTCCGGTCCGGCTGCAGGCCAGGGCATTCGTAAACCGACTTGGTAAGCCGGTTGGCCATAACGATGATCGCGATACATGTTGTAGGCGGTTGGATTGGACGGATCGTTCACCTGTCCACTGGTCGACCAGAAACGGTTTTCGCGCGGGACGTTCTTCGCAAAGTTCGCGCCGCTGTAAGCCCGCCACGTTGTGGTCGCGCAAAGCATGGCGAGCGGGGCCTTTTTCGCCTTCGGTGCTTTGTTCACGATGAACGTCACCGGATAGCGATGAGGTTTGCCGTTCAGTTCGAATTCAAACCAGCCGGCGTAGAGACCGGACTTGGCATTCTTCGGCACACGGTATTCCTGCGTCACGGACCAGCCGCAATCGTAGAGGTCGTCGGAGGCGAGGCGCAGTCCGTGTCCACGCGTGTGATCCTGCTTGGGATCGTAGTCCGCATAGCGCGAGATGCGGGTGCCGTCGAAGGAAGGACCACCGATCATCCACGTTCCCAGGTTCACGATTTCGCCGTCGTAACCATTGCCGGTTGAATCCGCGACCTTCGCCCCGCGTTCTTCCATCAGTGGCCAGCACGCGAGCAGGCCCTCGCGGTCGGGTTCGACCAATCCGCGGAGATTGTATTGTTCGATGATCTCTTCGGCACCGAGGGCGCGGGAGTAGATCGCGGGCATGGCGATGTCGCCGTCGAGAAAGGACGAAGTGTTGCCGCTCTGACCGTAGGCGCCGACGCGCAACGGGGACTTACCCGGTTGTCGTGTCTGCGATTCCGCCAAGGCACTCCAGACCCCCACCTTCTTTCCGTTCACCCACAGCGCGCTTTCGTGGCCGTTCCAAGTGCCGACGAGGTGATACCACTGCCGCACCTTCAGCTTGCCGCCGCTTACCATGGCGCGACGGTCGTATTCTCCGCCGCTTCCCACATAGAAGGACGCCTGTCCTTCGCCGTTGATGAAGAGTCCGACCCCGCATTGATCAGGATAATCGTGTTGCGTGAGAACTCCTTGCCAGGCGTTCAATCGCCATGGCCGCACCCAGCACTCCAAGGTCAGCTCTTCGAGCCCCACATTGGGAAGTTTCTTCGCCACGCGCACGTACGAGCCGGGGTGGATCGATTGCACTTTCGCGGGATAGGTCTTCGGCGACAGGTGAAATGTCTCGTCGCTGCTGCGGTCATCGACCTTCAAGCCCAGTTTGGTGACGCGCAAGCGATAGGGCACTTCGCTGCTCACTTGAAAACGGATGACCTCACCCGCCGCCACGCTTTCGTCGTCGGCGTAGGCGTGCAGTCCCTTGAGACGGATCGCTTGATGGGGCGCTGCGGGAACGAGCCCTGCGACCGAAATCGCCAGCACGAATGAAATGGCTCGAGACACGTCGATGATCATCCGGCGGAGTCGCACGGGGCGCAATGCGTTTTCGGATTGATCTTACGGTCTGGGCTTGGATGTTTGTTCCATGCCTCGGTTTGCAATGTTCCTTGCGTGCTGTTTGTCGCTGCCTCTCTTCGCGGCTCAACCCAATATCGTTTACATCCTGGCCGATGACTTTGGTTACGGCGACACGAGTTGTTACAACCCGCAGTCGAAGATTCAGACGCCATACATTGACCGGTTGGCGAAGGAGGGAATGCGATTCCTTGATGCGCATTCGCCGTCGGCGGTTTGCACGCCGACGCGTTATGGGATTCTGACGGGGCGCTATTCGTGGCGGACGCGCTTGAAGTATCGCGTGCTCGATGGTTTCGATCCGCCGTTGATCGAACAGGGGCGGATGACAGTCGGGAGTTTGTTGCAGCAATTCGGCTATCGAACGGCCTGTGTGGGCAAGTGGCACTTGGGAATGGAGTGGACGGACCAGAACGGCAAATCACTGCCGGCGGTGTCGATCGATCGACGCTCCCCACCGCGCGCGGGTAAGGACGTGGATTACACGCGGCCGGTGAAGGGCGGTCCGATCGCGAGGGGTTTCGATTATTACTTTGGCATCTCGGCGTCGTTGAACATGTCGCCGTTTTGTTACCTGGAGAACGATCACCCGGTGATTCTGCCGACCTTGGATCATCCGCGGGTGCGGGGGGATTTCATCGTAGTGGACGAAGGTGTGCGTTCGCCGGATTTCACGATCGCGGGGGTGATGCCAAGGTTGGCGGGCAAGACGGTTACCTACATCGAGAAACACGCGGAACAACATGCAGACGAACCGTTCTTTCTCTATGCGCCGTTGACCTCGCCACATCTGCCGGTGATTCCCAATGCTGAGTATCGCGGTCGCAGTGAGGCGGGAGAATACGGCGACTTTGTTGTCGAGACGGATGCGTTCGTGGGGGCGGTGTTGGATGCGTTGGATCGCACGGGATTGGCAAAGGATACGTTGGTGATCTTCACATCTGACAACGGTGGCTTGTATCATTGGTGGGAACCGAAGGAGGCGGACGACAAGAACTATCGCGTGGGCGTTCGTGCCAAGTACGTGAAGGAGCGCGGGCACCAGGGCAACGCGCATCTGCGCGGGACGAAGGCGGACATTTGGGAAGGCGGCCATCGCGTTCCGTTCGTGGTCCGTTGGCCGGGGCAAACGCCGGCCGGTTCGACGTGCAACGAACTGGTTGAACTCACGGACCTGATCGCCACCTGCGCGGCCATTGTCGGCGCTGATCTGCCCGCCGATGCCGGCGAGGATAGTCGCAACATCCTGCCGCTTTTGCTGGGCAAAACACCTTCGCCGGCGGCCCGCGCTTTTGCGGTGCACCACTCGCTGTGGGGCACCTTCGCAATCCGGCAGGGGCCGTGGAAGCTGGTGCCCAAGCGCGGCTCTGGCGGCTTCACGCGACCACGGGAATTGGATCCGGCCAAGGTGGGTGGTCCTCCGGGGCAATTGTACCATCTTTGGAGTGATCCCTCGGAAACTACGAATCTCTGGGAAAAACACCCGGAAATCGTGGAACGCTTGTCCAAATTACTCACCCGGGTCAAAGCCGATTGACCCATCGTAACAGGTTGCACCTGAAATTTTTTTTGTAAGACAGTCACCAACACGCGCTATATCCCGTCTGAAAGGCAAATCGCACACCAACTCACAGGAAAAATCATGTCCACCAGCATCAATACTCCCCGCCTTCTCGGCGTGTTCCTTTTCGCCGCCACCATGTTTCTGCTCTCCGCCACGGAATCGGCGGCGGCGGACATCTACCGAGGCCAATGGAACAATCGCAAGTTCAACACCAAGGGCTCACTCGTCGCCACTTTGACCAAGGGGCAGGGCAATAAATGGACGGGTGTCTTCACCGGTGTCGCCTTGGGCAAGAACTTCCGTTACAGCACCTCGTTCACCGAACGCAAGCAGGGCAGCCGCATCATGCTTGTCGGCAAGAGTAGCGTGGATGGTGACACCTACAGCTGGGCTGCCTACCTCACTGGGAATCAGCTGTCCGGAAGCTACAAGGCCACCAATGGGAATAACGGTGGTTTCGCCGGGCGGAAGTGAGTAACCAGTTATCGGTAATCAGTAAACAGTGGTCAGTCGATCCGGCTCGGCCCTGATCACCGGTTACTGATTACTGTCCCCCGCCTATCCCTTCTCGATACAGGCGTAGGCGTTGTGGTTGTGGATGCTTTCGAAATTCTCTGCTTCCACCTTGTACCAACTCACGTGGGGATGTTCGTTTAGCTTCGTCACCACGTTGCGAACGAGGTCTTCGACGAACACGGGGTTTTCGAAGGCGCGTTCCGTGACATGCTTTTCGTCCGGGCGCTTGAGGAGGGAGTAGAGTTCGCTGCTCGCAGATTTCTCCACCAGCTCGATGACTTCCTCGATCCAGATGGTCTCCTCGGAGCGAAGCTGGACGGTGACGTGACCGCGCTGGTTGTGCGCGCCGTATTCGGAAATCGCCTTGGAGCAGGGGCACAGCGTCGTGACTGGAATGATGACCGTCAGAACGAAATCGATTTCCTTGCCATTGGCATTCGCTTCGAAGCGGGCGGTGTAATCGAGGACACCTTCCTTGCCGGTGACCGGCGCCTTTTTCGTCATGAAGTAAGGGAACTCCATTTCGAGATGTGCGGTATCGGCGGTGAGGCGTTCCTGCATCTCTCGTAGAATGTCCGGGATGTTCTCCACGTGGACGATTTCGCCGTGGGCGTTGAGCACCTCGACGAAGCGGCTCATGTGGGTGCCTTTGAATTCTTTGGGCAGGTCCACATACATGCCGATGGTGGCAATGGTGTTCTGGGTCACGTGGGCCCGATCACGCACTTGGATCGGAAAACGCAGGCCGCGCACGCCGACCTTGTCGATCCGGATTTCACGATGATCGCGGCCGCTTTGGACGTCATGCAGTTGGGGTTGTTCTGCTTCCGAGGAGAGCATCGGACTAGCATAACAGGGAAGTTGGTTTATGCAAACCGCCCCCGATTTTCCTTGCGCTGGCTCGTCTTGGCCATGATCTCGAAGTCATGAGGTGGATCTTGGGGATACTGCTTGTTTTCTACGGACAGCTCGTCCGGGCACAGGATTCGTTCACGGTGGCGACCTATAATGTGAAGAATTACCTGGTGGAGACGATTCCCGGACGGAAGGCCAAGCCGGCCGCAGAACGCCAACGGGTGCAACAGGTCATTCTGCAAGCGCGTCCGGATGTGCTGGCTTTGCAGGAGATGGGGCAAGAGGCGGCGTTGCAGGATCTGTTGCTGGGATTGCGGGAGGGCGGTTGGAATTACCCGCATTATCAATTGATGAACGCGAACGATCGGGCGATCCGCCTGGCCTTGCTCAGCCGCTTTCCAATCACGCGGATGGTGACCCACACGAATGATCAGTTCCTGGCGGACAATTCACGGCAATGGGTGCGGCGCGGGTTTCTCGAGGCAGAGATCCGGGTAGCCGGGGGCTATCGCTTCACCTTGTTGGCTGCCCATCTGAAGTCGAAGTTTCAAGTGCCGTACGCGCGTGAATCCGAGATTCGCAAACGCGAGGCGGCTGCTCTTCGCCGCAAGGTGGAGGCAATCCTCGACCGTGATCCGAAGGCGAACCTGGTGGTGTTGGGCGACTTGAATGACACACCGGATTCGACTGCCGTGCGCACGATCATGGGACGGGGGAAACAACGACTATTTGATCCCAAGCCCTTCGAGTGGGCCTTTGCGGATGATCAATTCGTGATGGAGAGACCGCGGGTGCAGTGGACCTATTACTTCCCAAGCGGTGGTGTGTATTCACGGGTGGACTATGTGCTGATGAGTTCGGGAATGAAGCGCGAATGGCAGCGCGAGGCGACAGGAATACCGGCCCTGCCGTATTGGTTCGAAGCATCGGATCATCGTCTCGTGAAGGTGGGATTTCGAGCTGAAGATCGGTGATCTTCGCGCGCGTGAAGAAACAAACGGCGCCGCAACTTTTTTTCAAAATTCCCTTTGCTCCGCTTGCAACGGAGTGCTAAACGCTCGCTCCTGCCATGGCCAAAACACTTGTAATTGCTGAGAAACCGTCGGTCGCCGGAGACATTTCGCGGGCGCTGGGTGGTTTTAAGAAGCACACCGATTACTTCGAGAACGACGAGTTCGTCGTTTCGTCGGCGGTGGGCCATCTGCTGGAATTGATCGAACCGGAGAAGTTTCAGGTCAAGCGCGGCAAGTGGACCTTCAAGAACCTGCCGGTCATTCCGAGTCACTTTGATCTCAAGCCGATCGACAAGACACACTCCCGCCTGCGCCTGCTCAAGAAGCTGGCCAAGCGCAAGGATGTCGACTGCATCATCAATGCTTGTGACGCTGGTCGTGAGGGGGAACTGATTTTTCGTTACATCATCCAGCACGCGAAGCCGAAGAAGCCGATGAAGCGGCTGTGGCTGCAGTCGATGACGCAGAACGCCATTCGCACGGGATTTTCGAATTTGCGTACGGACGACGAGATGTTGCCGCTTGCGGACGCCGCGATGTGCCGTTCGGAAGCGGATTGGCTCGTCGGCATCAATGGCACGCGGGCAATGACCGCGTTCAATTCCAAGACCGGCGGCTTTCACCTGACCACGGTTGGCCGGGTGCAGACGCCGACGCTGGCGGTGGTCGTCGAGCGCGAGGAACAGATCAAGAAATTCGTCTCGCGCGACTATTGGGAACTGCACGGCACGTTCGACGCCAAGCAGGGCGAATACATCGGCCGTTGGTTCAATGAGAACTACAGCAAAGCCGATCGCGAAGAGAATCCCCATGCCCGAGCCGAGCGGATCTGGGACAAGCAGGATGCGGATGCCATTCGCGATGCCTGCATCGGGAAGACCGGCGTTGTCACCGAGGAAAGCAAGCCGTCCAAGCAGGCACCGCCATTGCTTTACGATTTGACCAGTCTTCAGCGGGAGGCGAACTCACGCTTTGGTTTTGCCGCCTCCACGACCTTGAAGACCGCCCAGGCGCTCTACGAACGTCACAAGGTGCTCACCTATCCCCGCACCGATTCGCGCGCCCTGCCGGAGGATTACCAGGACACGGTGAAGAACGCCTTGAAGGCGATGGAAGATCCGCATCATTCGCGTCATGCGGGAGCGATTCTCGATAACGACTGGGTGAAGCCGAACAAGCGGGTCTTCAACGACGCCAAGATTTCCGATCACCACGCCATCATTCCGACCAATCAGCAGCCGAAAAAGCTGAACGATTTCGAGGCCAAGCTTTATGACCTCGTCGTGAAGCGTTTCCTCGCGGTGTTTCATCCGTCGGCCGAATTCCGTATCACCACCCGCATTACTCGCGTGGCGGAGCACGCCTTCCGCACCGACGGCAAGGTGATGATCAATCCCGGCTGGATGGCGGTCTACGGCAAGACCAGCAGCGGCGACAAGGATTCGCTCGTGGCCGTGGAGCCGAACGAAGAAGTCGCCACGAAAGAGATCGAGGTGCAGGACCATGTCACCAAGCCACCCGCCCGCTACACGGAAGCCACGCTGCTTTCCGCGATGGAAGGCGCCGGCAAGATGGTGACCGATGAGGAACTGCGCGAAGCCATGGCGGAGAAAGGCTTGGGAACGCCCGCCACCCGCGCGTCGATCATTGAGAACCTTTTGCGCGAGAAATACATGGTCCGCGAGAACAAGGAACTGATCCCGATGGCCAAGGCCTTCGGTCTGATGGCGCTCTTGCGCGGGCTGGATGTCGCCGACCTTTGCAAACCGGAACTGACCGGTGACTGGGAACACAAGCTGCACCAGATCCAACGCGGGGAATTGAGCCGTGAAGAATTCATGCAGCAGATCGCGCAGATGACCGATCGGCTGGTGCAGAAGACCAAGGAGTTCGAGGATGACACCGTCCCCGGAGACTTTGGCGAACTCAAGGTGCCCTGCCCGAAATGCGGGAGCGTGATCAAGGGGACCTACAAGAAATTCCAATGCTCTTCCGCTGAATGCGATTTCTCACTTTGGAAGATCGTCGCCGGCCGTCAGTTTGAGCCGGAAGAGATCGAGGAACTCCTGGAGAAGAAGGTCGTTGGCCCGCTTCAAGGTTTCCGCAGCAAGATGGGACGCCCGTTCAATGCCGCGATCCGCATGACGGACGAGCACAAAGCGGAGTTTGATTTTGGTGACGACGACAAGAAGAAAGAAGACGCCGAACCGGTCGACTTCTCCGGGCAGGAAGCGCTTGGTAAATGTCCGAAGTGCCAGTCGAACGTCTTCGATCACACGACGAATTACGTCTGCGAAAAATCTGTCGGTCCGGACAAGAAGTGCAAGTTCCGCTCCGGCAAGATCATCCTCCAGCAGCCGATCGAAAACGGGCAGATGAAGAAGCTGCTCGCGGACGGAAAGACGGATCTCCTCGACCAGTTCGTTTCCAAGCGCGGTCGCAAGTTCAAGGCCTTCCTGGTGATCGATGCCGAAGGCGGCGTCGGTTTCGAATTCGAGAAGAAGGAAGGGCGCGCCGCGAAGAAGAAGGCAGGCAAAAAGGAACCGGAGGTGAAACTGGACTTCAAAGACCAGACCTCGATCGGCACCTGTCCGCGTTGCAAGGGCAAAGTCTTCACCTCGGATTCACAATACCTTTGCGAACGCACCCAGGCGGACACCAAGAAGTGCAAATTCAAGTCCGGCAAAGAAGTTTGTCAGCGCGCCATCACGCCGGAGGAGATGGGGCAGTTGCTCAAGGACGGGCGCACGGGCTTGCTGGAGAATTTTACCTCCAAGTACGGAAAGCCTTTCTCCGCCTTCCTTGTACTCGACGACAAGGGGAAGACCGTCTTTGAGTTTCCCGATCGGGACGAGGATTCCTGATCCGATCGATCAACCAATACCTTTGGCTAGCTTCCTTTTCTTGAAGGAATCCGGGCTTGCCCCGTCGATTTCCCCGTATTTCCGGTGCCATGTCTGCACTCTTGTCTTGCGCGCGGATTTTGACATAGTCGCCGCTCTTTTCCGGAAAAGACTGAAGAATTATGAATCAGGACGAAGCGAAAAAGTTGATGGAAAAATGGGACCGCCGTGATTTTTTGCGGGGCGGTTCCGTGGCGGCGATGATGGGAATGCTCGGCGGCATGGAAATGAATGCCCCCGCGCAGGATGCCCCCGCCGAACCGAAGCCGGCAGCGTTCAAGGTGAACATCGGTGTGATCGGCCTCGGGCCATGGGGACGCGAGATCACGCACACACTGTTGAAGCTTCCGGAAGCGAATGTCACCGCACTTTGCGACACCTATCCGGCGATGTTGCGTCGCATGCGCCGCTACTCGCGCGACTCCAAGAAGTTGGAGGACTACAAGGAACTTCTGGCAGACAAAGATATCCAGGCCGTCTGCATTGCCACCGGTTCGCACCAGCATAAGCAGATCGTCATCGACGCGCTCAAGGCCGGCAAACACGTCTACTGCGAAGCCCCTCTGGCGCACACGATCGAAGATGCTCGCGAGATCGCCAAGGCCGCTCGAGAATCCTATGCTCAGGTCTTTCAAGCGGGGCTTAATTATCGCTCTGATCCGCAACGTCACTTCATCCTCGATTTCTTTTGGTCCGGTGCCGGCGGCCAGACCGTCATGTCCCGCGCCCAGTGGCACAAGAAAACCAGTTGGCGCTATACCTCTCCGAACGCCGATCGCATCAAGCAGATCAATTGGCGACTCAACAAAGACCTGTCCCCTGGACTCGTCGGTGAGAAGGGCATCCAGCAGATCGACAACAACAGCTGGTTTCTCAAGACCTTGCCCAAGGCCGTCACGGGATTTGGTGCGATCGAGCATTGGAAAGACGGCCGTACCGTGCCCGACACGATCCAGGCCATCTTTGAGTATCCGGAAAAAGGAAATTTTATTTTTCACTCCACGTTGGCCAACTCGTTCGACGCGGACTACGAAATGATCCACGGCTCCTTCGCCGCCATCATGATGCGCGGAAGGAAGGCGTGGATGTTCAAGGAAGTCGACTCGCCGCTCCTCGGCTGGGAAGTCTATGCCAAGAAGGACACCTTCCATCAGGAAACGGGTATCGCGCTCGTCGCCAATGCCACCAAGCTCGTCGCCGCCCGCGACCAGGACGTGAAGGACGAGAAGTACACCAACACGCCGCTTTCCCACTCCATGGGGGCCTTCCTCCACAACGCAAATGAAGTCGGCGCTGCGGTGAAGAACTTTAAGGAGACCTTCGGCTTTCTTGATAAGGATTCGGTCGTCGACTACATGAAGTCGCTCAACCTGAAGCCGGCCGCCGGATTCCAGGAAGGATTCGAAGCCACCGTCACCGTCCTCAAGGCCAACGAGGCCATCCTGAACAAGAGCCGCATCGAGTACAAGCCCGAGTGGTTCAAGGTTTGATCAACGCACTTACAAGAACATGAAGCACATCCTCCGAATTCTCTCTCTCGCTCTGGTTGCCACCGCGCTTTCGGCCTCTGCGGCTGACAAGGTCCGCTACCGCTCATCGCCTCCCGGGCTGATGAAGATCGCCGGCACCTCGACGATTCACGACTGGACCGCCACCACCAAGTTGATTGGTGGCAGCTTTCTCTGCGGTGAATCCCTCGCCGATCCCAAGGCGCTCAAACCGGGCAAGTTTGACGGCGTGGTTTCCGCCATCATTCCGACCAGCAGCTTTTCCTGTAGCAGCGGCAGTGCGATGGACAAGGTCATGCGCAAGGCCATGGCTGCCGACAAGCATAAGCTCATCCTTTACAAGAGCTCTGAACTCACCGTGAAGAGCGTCAACGCTGACGGCTCCGTCACGCTCGGATCCAAGGGCACGCTCACCGTCTCCGGTGTGACCAAGCCGATCAACATGGACGTCACCATGACTGCTACTGACGGTGGCAAGAAGGTCTCCTTCAAAGGCGCGACCGCGGTCAAGATGACCGCCCACGGCATCAAGCCGCCCGCACCGTCGGTCGGCCTCGGGTTGATCAAGACGGGGGATGACGTTAAGTTAACCTTTGAGTGGAAAACCGTAAAGGCGGATTGATGAAACGAATTTTTTCAATTGGAACATTTGCGCTGGTCGCCCTCGCGGGCGGCCAGTTTTCTGTACGGGGCGCTTTGGCTCCCGCCGACTTCAACAAGTCGGTGGCCTTTCTCAGTGGCGCTTTGACTCAGTTCATGAGCGATTCGCATAGCTTCAGCGCCACCACGGATCTCACGGTGCAACAGGCCGGGGCTTCTGATAGTCGCGTGCGATTGCGGTTCGGTTCCGCGTTCGACGCCGGCAAGATGCGTTTCGATCTTAATCTCAAGGATCAGGTCAATGCCGCACTCGGCACGGGGTTGCCACACCTCGGCATCGATCGCCTGATGTTCATGATGTATCCATCTCATCCGGCGCGCGTGGTGTTCCCTTCGGAGCAATCCTATTTCGAGGTCCCTCTCGACCAGGCGGCTACACCGGAGATCAAAGACCAGGCCGTGCTCGCCTCCAGTCGCCTGCAGAAGAAACTCGTCGGCAGCGATAACATCAGCGGCGTGCAGGCGAAGAAATACCAACTGCATGCGGATGGTTCCCAGCAGACCGCTCACCTGTGGGAAGCCGATTCGCTCAACGGCCTGCCCGTCATGCTGCGGGTGCAAACCGGCGGCACGATTTACAACTTCGCCTTCAGCAACATCCGCAAGGGCCCGCTTGATCCCCGGGTCTTTGGTATCCCGGCCAGCTTCAAAAAGAGGTCCGGCGTGCAGGAGGTCATCCAGTTGAACGGCGCCAAGATCGTCGAGCAACTCAACGCGGCGCTCCCGCGGTAAGGGGGGCGGAACTTCACGCTTAAGGCGTGAGACTTTTCCGATACCGATTTCGTTTGTTGCACCGGTCGCACGCTCGTCTGTCGTCGGTGCATACCTTCGTTCGCTTCTCGTTCATACGGTCGGTTGGATTACCCCTGTAGCGGTCTCGGGGACAGCTGGTTACAGATTTGCTTGGAATGCCGGTGGGGATTCATCCACGACGTATTGGCACGTTGGCTGTTTCAAGTGAAGGGATGAAAAGAACCACAAAGACACCGAGGAGAGGTTTGGTGGCCGGCAGCACGGCGGTTATCCGCCTGGTGCTCGACGGATCGGGTGCGGAATCCGACTTCTCCTGCAGCCTGCAGCCCGCAGATTGATCCGGGATCGCTCACCTACGTCGATGGCACCACAGCTACCGGCGGCATGC
>JBMYQZ010000061.1:0-13641 GCA_049601855.1 Limisphaerales bacterium
TGCTCCGGTCTGACACTGTCGGCAACGACAATGACAAGGCGCTGATGAAAATAGCCTTCGACAACCGGCTCGACCATGCGGCCAAGATTCGGGCCGTTCACGAGAAGAAAGATTGTGGAACGAAGAAGTTTCTCACCAACTACCTGGTCAGTTGGCTCTCGGAAAAAGAACGAACCGCTTTTCCAATTCAGCGGGTCTTGATCGAGTCCCGGCTCAAGTCATCCAAGTGGGAAGAGGCCGTCGTCCTGATCGACCGGCTCAATACCAGCACGCTTTCGAAGAACGGTCGGGCGCACATTCAGTATTGGAAAGCTTGGGCCTTGGCTTCCCACGGTCATCGCAGCGGCGCGGACAAGATGCTCGCCTCCGTGCTGGAGAAATATGGGCAGACTGACTGGGGACGAAACGCGCAGACCCTTCGCAGCGCCCTCGCCAAGCAGACCGAGAGTCTCGAAGCCAACGTCGACGGACTCGAGGCGGTCATCAAGACCTTGGGCGACGAAGTGGAGGTGCTTGAGTTGAACGTGAACTGGGATATTCCCGATGGACCGGTTGTTTCGATTTACTTCAATTACCGTAAGGCGGAGAGTGAGGTGCAACTCTTCCTGAGCCGGAATGGGAAGGTGCACCTGGCGTATGACTTCAGTCCCAAGCGCAGTCGCATGTACACCGGAGCGGATGGCGGCACCCTCGTCGGCCAAGAGCAGATGCCGATCTTCACACCGGAGTTCAAGGTGAGCGAAGCGGAGGATGGGCAACTGAATTTCTCGGCCAACGCGAAGCCGGCCAACTCGCTCGAGGACGGCAAGTCTTCGCTGAAGGCGATGTTGGACCAGACGCTGTTTAACACCCGCTCCGGCCTCACGAAGTTGGTCGGTCGTTCGACCAAGACGGGTTGGCTGCCCACCACGGCAATCCGCGACGAGAAGGGGCAACGGGTGCATGAGTGGATCTGCCCGAAGACTTCTGAACCCAAGTTTAACCAGTTGCGTATCATCACCTCCGGCGAAGGCATGTTGCGTTCGATCGAAAGCAACGACGGGTTCCGGTTGCTGTGCAAGTACGGCCCGGCGGATGAGGTCAAATTGAGTCCTCCAAGTTGGCCCCGGAGTAAGGAGACCGTTGTCGGCAAGGACAATTTCGGGATCGCGATGATCTCGAAGGCGATGCCGGCCATTGTGGGGGTCGGTTCGAATTAAGGACGGAATGCCGGTCATCTCAACCCAACAGAAGAAGAAGGAATACGACGTCGTGATCGCCGGCTCTGGCGCGGGCGGTGGGCAGATGGCCTACGCGCTCACGATGGAGGGGATCAAGGTGCTCGTGCTCGAGGCGGGACGGATGTTCGATCCGGTGAGCGAGACCGCGATGATGCATACCCCGGACATGGCGCCGTTGCGCGCGGTGCGGACGCCCGACAAGCAGTATGGATTCTACGACGCCTCGGTCGAATCCGGTTGGGAGATTCCAGGCGAGCCCTATGTGAATGCGTCGAAGGAGAAAGCTGAGCAGTTTGCCTGGTGGCGGCAGCGGATGATGGGCGGACGGACGAATCATTGGGGACGCGTTTCCCTGCGCAATGGGCCGTACGATTTCAAGACGAAGTCTCGACAAGGAATCGGGCTGGACTGGCCGATCGGCTACGAAGACCTCGCACCGTATTATGACAAGGCGGAGATGTTGGTGGGGATCTTTGGGGCGAGTGAGGGGATTGAGAATTCACCGGACTCTTCGCCGGGTGTGTTGTTGCCACCGCCCAAGTTTCGGGCCGGCGAATTGTTCGCCAGAGAGCGGGCTAAGAAGCTGGGCATTTCCCTGGTGCCGATTCACCGCGCGATCCTGACCCAGGCGCAGGATCACTCGCGCGTGCCGAAGAAACTGCATCCGCACAACCGCAAGGCGCAGCGCTTATTGGCGGACAACATGCGCTTGCGCCTTAAGTGCATCTTCGCGACGGACTGCCATCGTGGTTGTTCGATCAAGGCGGCGTTTGATTCCACCTCGGTCTACCTCACGCCCGCGTTGAAGTCCGGCAATCTCGACATCATTCCCAACGCCATGGCGCGCGAGGTGACAGTGAACAAGCAAGGCAAGGCGACCGGGATCACTTTCATTGACAAGACTGACGGTTCCGAACATCACGCGAAAGGGCGGGTGGTAGTGCTGGCGGCAAGTTCTCAGGAATCTGTCCGCTTGCTTCTGAACTCCGCGAGAGACGGCCTCGCCAATTCGAGTGGTAAACTTGGCAAGTACATCACCGATTCGGTGGGCAGCAGTTTCAGCGCCCAGATTCCGGCCTTGGAAGATCTGCCACTCCACAATGAGGATGGCACTGTCGGCCAACAGGCCTACATGCCGTGGTGGTTGGCGGGCGAACAGGACAAGCTCGACTTCCCCGGTGGCTACAAGTTCGTGATGGTCAGCGGACGCAAGATGCCGAGCCTCAATACCGGCAAGAGTTACGACTGGCTGAACGAAGATGAGGAGCTGCTATTTGGCAAGAAGTTGAAGGAAGACGCCCGCCGCTATTATGGATCTTTCCAGGGAATCGGCGCCCAGGGTGCCATGGCCGGCAACGAAGATTGCTACGCCGAACTCGACCCAAAGGTGAAGGACAAGTGGGGCATTCCGGCCCTGCGATTTCACTGGAAATGGTCGGACGACGAACTCAAGCAGGTGGCCCATCAGCAGCAGATGCTTTATGCCGTGCTGGAGTCCATGGGAGCACGATTCCATCGCCAGCCGTACATCGACGACCCGATCAAGGCGATCAAGCAAGGCGGTCAGATCATTCACGAAGTCGGCGGGGCCATCATGGGCGACAAGCCGACCAACTCGGTCACCAATCAATGGTGCCAGACTTGGGATATCCCCAACGTTGTCATTGCTGACGGCGCGACTTTTCCGAATACCGCCGACAAGAATCCGACCCTCACCATCATGGCCCTCGCTTGGCGCGCGGCGGATCACCTGGTCGATGAATTGAAGAAAGGACACCTCTGATGAATCGCCGTGAAGCCATTCAATGGGTCGCAGCCGCGAGTGCCACCGTGCCCTTGCTTGACGCGGAACTTGAGGCTGCCGAGATGCCACGTCCGAAGCCCTATGTTTCCGGCGGCTACGGTCCTGATCCCGATCTCATCCGTGCTTACCAGCCCGGCGACCTCTGGCCACTCACGTTCAACGAGGAACAACGTCGCCTGGTCATCGTCCTTTGCGATATCATCATGCCGGCCGACGAGATCTCCCCGAGCGCGTCGGCAGTCGGCGTGCATGAGTTTCTCGATGAATGGATCAGTTCGCCCTATCGCGAACAAAAGGGCGATCGCAGCCAGATCCTGAAAGGATTGGCGTGGCTGAAGGAGAAGAACTTCCTCGCACTGAAGTCAAAGGAACAACTCGAGATCTGCCGCGAACTCGCCCGAGGTGCGAAAAAAGACCGCAACAAATTCCCCGGCAGTTTATTCTATCGGCTGCGCAATCTGGTCGCCGGCGGCTACTACACGACCCCGGCTGGCATGAAGGACATCGGCTACCTCGGCAATGTCCCGATGAACGAATGGAATGGTCCTCCGCCAGAGGTTTTGGAGAAGCTCGGCCTGAAACCACAGTGACGCTCGGCTCCGTTGCCCATCCTTCCGGCATCCTGCCGGGAGTTCCGAAAACGTCGCCCGGACCGAATGGTTCGAACTCCTTCAAGGAACTCAGTGGCAATTGTACGAGCCACGATTCTGTGCTCCCGGCAGGGATGCCGGAAGGACGGGTCGCCGCTCGCTCGACGCCTTTATCCGTTTGCCGTTCTCCCGGATGTTGCTATCACCTGCGCATGTCAATACGTCTGCTCATCTTGTGTTGCTTCGTCGCGGTTTCATCGCCTGCCGGTGAAAAAGGTTTCACCCCGATCTTCAACGGCAAGGACTTCGACGGCTGGGACGTTCAGCCGGGCATGTGGGAAGTCCGCAACGGCGAGATCTGGTGCACCGGCAAATCGAAAGGAAAGAACTGGGTGATCTGGCGGAAGGAACAGCCGGCGAATTTCGTTCTGCGCCTGGAGTTTCGTTGGGACAAGGGCAACTCCGGCGTCCAGGTGCGCAGTGACGATCTCGGCGATCACCAGGTCTTCGGCTACCAGGCGGAAGTGGCGGAGCAGAAGAAGATGGGACTCTGGCATCACTCGTTGTTGGACAAGGAACATCCCCGTAAAAAGGAACGCCACCTGATGGCCACGGCCGGGCAGGTGGCGTCACTGGCGAAGGATGGTTCGAAGACGGTCAAGCAGGTCGCGGATCCCAAGAAGGTGCAGTCGCATTTCAAGGAGCACGACTGGAATACGATGGAGATCATCGCGAAAGGCCCGCGCATCGAACACCGGGTGAACGGCATCATGTTTGCGACGGTGATCGATCGGGATGAAAAGATGAGTCGCAGCAAGGGTTTCATTGCCCTCCAGGATCACGGGAAAGGCTGCATTGTGGCGTTTCGAAACATTCGGCTGAAAAAGCTGAAATGATCTGACTGATCAGTCCGATCGGACGGATCTCAGAAAAACTTCGTCACAAAACTCGTTGGATCGCCAAGTGTGAGGAAACGGCGCACACTGCCGCAACCAACCAACATGCTCAGATACGTCCTCGGCCTCCTGCTCCTGGCCACCAACTTTGCCTCCGCTCAGCCGCTCTTCGACTCCTGGTATCTCGAAGGATCACGCCATTATGCCCGACTTTACCCGACTCTTACCGAAGAGACCGCGCGTACGGCCGTCACCACTTGGAGCCGTGGTCAGGGCAATCAAACCCAGGCGACCTACGGCGGGGTGCATCTCGTCGCTTTCAACGACAACAACGTCTACGTCGGTGCGACCGGACTTGGTGCCCACGTCATGGGGCCTTGGTATGGCAATCCGCAAAAGACGCAGCTCTTTCCGAACTACCCGGCTGGACGGGCGACGTATTTCCGCATCACACGAACCCCAGTCATTCCGACAACCAAGTCTCTGACCGGCCTCGGCGCGATCGGGATCTTTGTGGACGGCGTGTCGATGTTCGACAGTCGGGATGCCTTTTCCTACAGCAACGCCCAAGGCTCAGATCAGAGCGGCAATCAAGGTGATGGCGTCTGGAACAGCGATGCGTACGTCAATGAGTCCGTCACCTTCGACGCCGCCAACGCCCACCAGGCCGGTTCGCAATATCACTACCACGCCAATCCTCCCGGTCTGCGCCACCTCCTTGGCGACAACGTCAACCACGACCCGGTCAGCAATCGCTACACCGAAGGCGCCACCCCAGCGCGGCATTCGCCCATCCTGGGTTGGGTGCTCGACGGACTGCCGATTTATGGTCCTTACGCTTACTCGGACTCGATGAACACCAACTCGCCGATCACGCGGATGCGCACGGGTTATCGGCTCCGCAACATCACGGTGCGTCAAACGCTCCCGGCCTGGGCCGCCAGGGCCCAGAATCGCTCCGAACAACTTTCGGCCAATCTCTTCGGTCCGACCATCGCCGCCGAGGCGCTCGGTCACTACTTGGAGGACAACGAATACCTCGGCGATGTCGGTTTCATCCTCGGAGTTGATTTCGATCTCAACGAACACAACGTCCGCTTTTGCAGGACGCCGGAGTTTCCGAATGGCACCTGGGCATACTTCGTAAACATCTCCTCCGACGGCACGCCGGTTTTCCCCTACAACATCGGTCGCTCGTATTACGGCACACCCAATGGTGGCTCGATCAATTCGCTTCCGGGCAATGTCACCGTCCACGCCACGGGTGGGCCGGAGAGTCGTCCGCGTTTCAATGGCGTTACCCGCGACGCGGGCACGGGTGACGTCACGCTTGTCTGGGACGGTGTCGAAGGCGGTCGCTATCGCGTGGAAAGCACCACGAACTTTTCTACCTGGACGCCCTTGACGAGTGTCGAGTCGGCCACCGTGATTGATCGGGCCGCGGGATTGGGACCGCAAAAGTTTTACCGCACGATCGTCGATTCGGTGGACGCGTTTTCGAGTGCCGGTTTTCGTGACACCATTCCGGCTCACTCCCTCGCCACCATCTCGGTCACGCTCAATGGCTCGGCACCCGCTGATCTCGGCACTGGACCGACCAGTGTGAACTTCAATGGAGCGTCAGCGTTATTTGTTTCCCGGCCATCGCAAAATGTCATCACCCTGCGCGTGCCGGACGGACTGGTGGCGGGCAACTATCCGGTGGCCGTCACCTTTCCCGGGGGCGCCTCGCTCACCGGCACGCACCAAGTCGTGGCCGGCAACAACATCCTCCTGCTCATCGTCGACGACTGGGGCATCGATTCCAGCCCGATCGACAACCTCGGCGGTCCCAACCTGCCGGTCATGCCCAACCTGACGTCCCTCGCCGGCAGCGGCGTGCGTTTCCGCAATGCCTACGTCCAGGCTCAATGCTCGCCTACGCGCGCAGCAATTCTCACCGGGCGCCACGCGTTTCGTACCGGTATCGGTTCACCGGGTGGCGTCGATCTCGCGGCCGCGGAAGTCACTCTTGCCGATGCACTCGTGGCCAACGGCTACGCGGCTGGCAGCGTTGGCAAATGGCATCTCGGCAGTGGCAATACTGGTCCGCGCGATCGCGGCGGCTGGCAGTACTTCGCCGGGGCCCAGGGGAATCTCACCAACTACCACAGTTGGTCGAAGATCACGATCAACGGGGCGGCCGCGCCCGTCGTGACCGGATCGACGACCTACGCCACCACGGAGAACACCACCGACGCCATCAACTGGATCAACGCTCAAGGTGGCAACGACTGGATGTGCTGGGTCGCTTACAATGCACCTCATTCACCCTTCGATGCCGCGCCTGCAGTGGTCGCGGGGCAGAACAATCCGTACGCGAACATCAACAACAACCGGCGACGCTACGAATCCATGCTCTGGGCAATCGACGCCGAGATCGGGCGCCTGCTGGGCTCCGTCGACTTGAACTCCACCACCGTCATCATCGTCGGCGACAACGGCACTCCCGGCGGTGTCATCCAGACCCCGTTCAGCAATGCCCACTCCAAGGCGACCCTCTACGATGGCGGCACCCATGTTCCGCTGATCATCGCCGGCAAGGCCGTGCAAAGCGTCGGGACGACCAGCGACGCGCTGGTTTCCGCCGTGGACGTCTACTCCACCATTTTGGAAATCGCCGGCATCAATCCGGCTTCGTTGGGAGTCACCTTGGACAGCAAGAGCCTCCTGCCGATCATCAACGGCGGCACTGACAACGCCGATCGATTTGCCGTGATTGAAGCCTTCGGCGTCGACACCAATCCCGGACGCGCCATTCGCGATGGCGACTACAAGTTGATCATCCACGACGATCCGCTCATCACGACCGACACCGCCGTTTTGGAACTCTACCATCTGCCGACTGACCAGAACGAAACGAACAACCTGCTCGCCGGCACGCTCACCGCCGCACAACAAACCGCCCACAACAACCTCCTCGCAAGAAACGTCGCCCTGGGCGGCGCTTTCAACAACACACCCGCGCAGTCGGTCACCTTCTACGCCCAACTCGATCCCAACGCGAACAGCCCGCGCGTGCCCAACCTCACCCGCAACGACAATGGCAATATCGTCAACGTCAACCCGAACAGCGTTACTGTCGGCGGTGTTGCGGCCACCTTCATCGCGCGCGAGGACCAGAACGGCACGCCGAGTCAATTCGTGGTGAAGGCAGAAATCGAGCCCGGAGCCGCCAACCTCCAATCCGGCCAATCTTATCCGATCGTCGTCAGCTTCCCGGGGCAGACGCCGCGCGTGTTCACCGCACTAAACCAGTTTATGGCGCCTTGACTTTGATCGTCTTGAAACTGAACGCGCCCGCGGCCAGAGAATAGGTTTTGCCACCTGGCACGGCGCGCAGATAGGCAGGCGATTTCTGCCCCTGCTTCATTACCGGATTCGCCGCAGGACGGCGGTCAAAGTGACAACGCCGATCGTCAGCATCAGAAGGGCGCCGATCGTAAGGAAGCGTTTGGTGGTCATTCGCCTCGGATAACGTTTTCGATCCGAACGGTCAATTTCGTTCAGGAATTTCCTCGCGAATGAGACGGCCCGCTTGGCCCGTCAGCCAGAGGTAGTGGTCGGACGGTTTGCCCTCGTAGGTGGTGAACTTGCTCTTGCCCGTCGGCGGATCGTTGGTGCACTTGAAGATCGCCGTGCCTTCGTCCAGCTCGTCGAACATCGCGACGTAAAGCATGCGAGCACCGGCACCCTTGGCTTCCAGCATCTGTTTCCAAAAGAAGCGACCGCCTTGGCGTGGGATCTCGTTCAAAGGGCGTTTGCCGGCGTGCATGTTGTGCCAGCTGAAACCAGGGAACACGACCGGCAGGTAATCCAGTTTGTTCGTCCGGCACCAGAGCTGGTCCAGACGCCAGTAATCTTCGGCGTGCCGTTCGATCTCCTCCATCTTGGCGTAACGTCCGACCGACCAGGGACTAATGACATCGGCCATCTGAAGAATTCGATGGAGCGAATTATCGTCGGTGGCATCGAACTTTTGCTCGCGCCATCCGGTGGGCACGCCCAGCACGACGCTGCACCCACCGTAGTCCGGATTGTCTTTCACGAAGCGGATGAATTCCTCCACGACGGCCAGCGAATACCGACGTTTGGGATCGGAGAAGCCCACGCCCCAAATGCCCACCACGGGCCGGTCTTGGTGATGCAGATAGGCCGGGTCTCGCGTCAGTTTCATCCGCCGCCGCAGCAGTTTCCAATCGCGATACACGCGGTCGAAGTCGCTGTCCTGCAAGCTGGTCAGATCGTACATCAAGGCGTAGGACCGACCGGCTTGATTGGCTGCGTCTCGGCAGAGCATCAGCTTGCGGTTGTCCGCCGCGAGTTCGTCGTAGCCGATGCCGGGGCGGACGTTCAACGCGAAGCGCTGCACGAAGGCGCCGTCGATGCCGTATTCCTTCATCCAGCGAAAGTGGCGATTGACCGTCTTCGAGTTGAGTGAACTGAACACGTGCGCCGTGCTGCCATCCCGATTTTTGAAAGGAGTCGGATGTTTTTCATCCGGACTGAACTCGGAGAGATCCGGCCAGAGATCGATGGTGCAATTCCCTGGTCGGAATTCTTCGTCGCGCGAATAATGCTGCCAGTTCAAACCACTCCCATCCTTGGGTGTCCGAAACCAACCCTGGTAACCACACACCACCTTGCGATCCAACGTTCGGGTGTCCACTCCGGCAACCGAACTGCCCTGGAAAGGCGCGAGAGGTGCGTAGGCTCGCAGGTATCTTTCCTCTTCGGCCGGCGAAGCCAAGGCCCAGCCAAGGAGCGTGAGCAGGAGAATACCTCGACGCGAGATGAGGCCCAACGTCATCACTTCTGAAGCGCGATCATGGCCTCACCGAAGGCATTGCCGATATCGCAGTAAGTCTTCGTGCTGCCGAGGTAAGGAAAAGGGTAGTCGGAACCGACGGTCTGCCAGAGTTCGAAATTCTTCTTCCAGCCTTTCTTGAAAACCGCGTCTGCCGTCTCGTCCCAATACTGGTCCGTCTTCACCATCGTCACTGTGCCCTTGAATTCCTTCCGCGCCGCGGCTTCGGCCTGGGCCGCCTTGAACGCATCGCGACCGGGATTAGGTTTATCCGGATTCACTCCGCCCACGCCGAGTTGGTGTTGGATCAGCGAAACCTTCGCCTTGCCCTCCATGTTCGACTGACCGGCGAGGATAAAGACTCTTACCGGAGCCGCGATAACGCCGTTGCTCAAGAGCAACAGCGCGAGAAGAATTGGTTTCATGTTAATCCGTTGAGCGTTCCCGTGCTGTCCCCGAAGGCATCCGTCTCCACGCCCATTGCCTGCAACATCGTCACGAACAGATTGTTCATCGGGGTCTTCTCGCTGAAGCGCAGGTAGTGGTTGTGTTTCAGGCCGAGCTGGCCGCCACCCGTGAGGAGGAGCGGGTAGTTGCGGTTGACGTGTGTCTTGCTGTTGGTGCTGCCGTAGAGCACGAGCGTGGTGTCGAGGAGGGATTGGCCGGTCTCGCCGTCAGGCTCGTCCTTCAATCGTTGGACGAAGTGGGCGAGGTTCTGCGCGAGGAACTGGTCGAACTTGCCGAGGACGGTGGCCTGTCCTTTCTTGCCGGCCTTGTGGGCGAGGCTGTGCCAGTTCGGTTCGAGGCCCAGCGCGGCCGGAAAGGTGCGGGCGACCGTCGGACCGTAGCTGCCGATCTGGTAACTCGTGATTCGCGTGAGGTCGGTCTGCAGGGCGAGGAACATCAGATCGTAGATCGCGGCAATGTAATCCTTCGCACCTTCCGGATCAGCATCGAGTGCAATGGAACTGGCATCGACTTGGGGCAAGGGAACTTCCAACCACGCGCGCGAACGTTCGACTCGCAATTCGACATCCCGCACCGAAGTTTCGAATTCATCAAGCTTCAGCCGATCGGCATTGCCGAGATTGCGGCGCAGGTCCTTGGATTGATCCAGCACGAGATCGAGGATGCTGCCGGTGGTTTCCAAGCGGGCCTGGTCGTTGCGGCTGGCGTCATCCTGTCCGAACAGGCGCCGAAAGATCTGCTTGGGATCGGATAGCGCCGGAATGGGTTGGCCTTTGAGTGAATAGGAAAGCGTGGTGGAACGAGTACGCGGTCCGATGCCGCCGTCGGTGGAAAGCGTGAGCGAAGGATGCCGGGTATGGTGGCCCAGGTGATGCGCAGCGACCTGGTCGAGGGAGACGGTGTTCTTGTAGACACCGTCGCTCAGTCGGCTGCCGGTCAGAAAGGTGTCGCCCGTGTCGTGACCGTTCATGGCGCGACAGGCGGGATGAGATAGTCCGCCAAAGATGGAGACGTCTTCCTTCAAAGGTTCGAAAGGCTTGAGGACGTTCGTGAGTTGATACTCCTTCCCTTCGCCCGTCGGAAACCAGCCCCAGTCGCGCTCGGGGTGGTCGTCTTTCGGAATCGCCACACCGTAGGGAAACATGACCGAGCACAGTCGGCGTGCCGGTGTCTTCGGCTTGGCGCCAAAGGACATCGATTCCAGCCACGGCAAGGCCAAGGTGACGCCGGCACCCTTGAGCGCAGTGCGGCGACTGAGTTGCCAAGATTTCTTCATTTCGATTGAAACGCTTCGCTTTGCACGAGTGAGAGGATCAGTTTACGCAGACGAGAGTCGGAGGCAATGAATTCGGACGTGAGTTTCTCGACGGTCTCGCGATCGCCAAAATCCAGTGAACGTCCTAGGGCGTAGGCCAACATACGCTTGACCATGGCGCGGGCAAACCATTCGGAGCGCTGGTTTCTGAGGAAGGCCTTCAACTCTGATGCGTTGGCGAGCGCCGTTCCGTTGGGGAGTTCGGCCTGCGAATCCACAGCCACGGGCTTCGCGCTGTTCTTGCGTTTCTTGTCCAGGCGCACGGGCGTGAACTCCCGCCACTGGCCAATGGCGTCAAAGTGCTCCAAGGGCAGGCCCCAGGGATCGATGCCGCGGTGGCAATTGGCGCAGGCCTCGCGATCACGATGAAGGGCGAGTTGCTCCTTCACGCTCAAGCCGACCAGATCGGGGCTTTCGGAATCCAGATCGGGAACATCAGGCGGAGGGGGCGGGGGAGGGTTGTCGAGCAGACGATCGAGGATCCAGACGGCGCGTTTGATGGGGTGGGGGAATTCACCGCTGGATTGGCTGAGCAGGAAGGAACCCTGCCCGAGTACTCCACCCCGCCGACTGTCGGCCGGCAAAGTCGTGCGAACAAATTGACCTGATCGTGGCAGGGGCGAAATTCCGTAGTGCCGTGCCAGTGCGCGGTTGAGCATCGTCCAATCGCCGTCGAGGGCATCGAGGCAACTGAGATCATGACGCAACAATTCGTTGAAGAAACCAGTCGTCTCCTGGCGCATATCGGCCTTCAAGTCGTTGTTGAAGTTCGGGTAGAACTCCGGGTTCACCGCGATGCGCTCCAAAGCGCCAAGGTCGAACCACTGTTCAGCGAAGTTGTTGGCGAAGGCATGCGACCGACGATTCTCCAACAGGCGTGTCACTTCCGTCTTCAGCGATCTCCGCAATCGTCCTTTGGCCGCGAGATTGGACAGGTGTTGATCGGGCATCGTGTTCCACAGGAAGTACGAAAGGCGGGTGGCCAGCTCGTGATCGGTCAGCGGTTCGGAACTCTTCGAGTCCTTCATACGCCGTTCCACGACGTAGAGAAAATGGGGGGAAACGAGCACGGCTGCGCAGGTCTCGCGCCAGGCTTCATCGAGTGAGCCGGTGGATTCACGGAGCTTCTGGAAGTTGGCAAAATAGGTCTGCAACTCCTCGTCGCGAACCGGCCGGCGAAACGCGCGGGTGATGAACTCCCGCAATTGCTCGCGAATCCTGCCGTCGCCAATCAGACGGTGATGACTGGGCGGCGGCCAACTCGGGTAATACGGAGTTTCGAATTCGAGTGAGTCCACCGCGATTTCCAAACGCGAGCCAAAGGGTGGCGGCGTGGGCAAGGGTTTTGGCTTCTGCCCTTTTTTCGGTTTTGGCGGAGGCCGCACGTATCTGCGATCCGGGTAGCGCAGCTCTTTTCCGTCGGCATCGAGGTAATCAAGGAACAGAATCATGCCCTTGATGCCGCTGTTGCCGAAGGGCACGTCGCCAGCTTGCGGGTAATCCTCCATCCAGCCGGTGAACTCAAACGTGCGCGGCTTGTTCGAAGTCAACTCGACCTCGCCGATCAACTTGTGCGGCACGTGAATGATCCCCGGAACGTGCCCGAGCGAAACTCGAATGCGCGGGAAGCCGGCCTGCTCGGGAATCGCCGCGCGAGCCGTCAGCTTCAAACGAAACGGTCCTCGGCGCGGATACTTCTCCACGTCGACCGCAAACTCCGGATTCACCGGTTCATGGCCGGCGAACTTCTTCTTCGGGAGATTGGCCGTGATCGTGTTGGTGTGCCGGTAACGATGAATCTCCGGTTTCTCACCTGACGCAATGGCGATGCTCATCGCCGTGCGTGCGGCTGCGAGATACGCCTCTATCTGCGTGGGGGACATTTCCAACGTCGCCGCGTTGTTGAGTAAACCGTCCGGTGACATCGGCTCGGGAGGCAGGTCGTTCGCGAAGTCGCGATCAACGCCGAGCAGATCGCGCATTGTGTTGCGATACTCGTAGCGTGTCAGTCGCCGCATCGTGGTGCGGCCATTGGCAAATCTTCGGGCTTCCGCTGCTTCCTTCAACGCCTTGGTCACCCAGCCAACGATCGCTTCGCGTTCTTTGGCGGTCGGTTGTCTTGCCTTCTTGGGCGGCATTTCTCCGAGATTCAACTGGTCAAGTACATCGTGCCAGGTCTCGGCGCTGCGGTCCTTGATCAGGTCCGGGCTCAATTGGTCCATCCGGAGGTCGGCCTTCTGCTTCTCCTCTCCGTGGCACTCGAAGCAATACTTCGTCAGGAGCGGGAGGACGGATTCGAATGAGTCCGCCGCATGGACACTGCCGACGACGGACCAAACCACGAGACAGGTTGTGAGATGCCGGTTCATCTGTGGTTGGAGCGAGCTGAGATCCGTCCTTCCGGCATCCTGCCGGGAGCACGAAAACGTGGCTCGCGTTTGTCCCTGCGACTTCCCAGGAAGGAATCCCACCCGCTTGGTAAGATCAACACTTCAGAACTCC
>JBMYQZ010000062.1:0-13555 GCA_049601855.1 Limisphaerales bacterium
TGGATTCCCAGCCGGGGCGACGAACAGGACATTCGTCGTGCCGATCACGGATGACAGTATTGCCGAACAAGCGGAATTCTTCCGAGTGATCCTGACCAATGCATCGACGGCAGATGTAGGGCAGAACGTACTGCTGGGTGGCAATTCCGTCATGGTGGTGACCATCACCGACAACATTGGTCGCATTGAGTTCTCCCAGACCGACTACGTGGTGAGCGAGAGTTCTGGCACTTTGAACGTCATTCTCAACCGTGTGGGTGGCAGTCATGGGGAAGTTTCGGTTACCATGAACTCTGAGGATCTCTCGGCAACGGTCGGCGTCGACTATACCGGGTTTACGAACGAGGTGGTTACTTGGACGGCCGACGACACCGCGCCGAAGACACGGGTGATCCAGATATTTGACGACCCTGCACCGGCGTTTGGAGGTCCCAGTGAGACCAATGAGACAGCGCGCCTGGTGCTTTCGAACCCAACCGGTGGCGTATCTATCTTAGCCACCAATGCCACTTTGACCATTATCGACAACGATGGCACAGCCGGATTGGACTTCGACTTCAAGGTTACCAATGGCTTCAACGGTGAGGTGTTTGCCTTGGCTGAGCAGAGTATCGGCGCCGAAAACTACATTCTGGCCGGTGGTAGCTTTACGACCTTCGAAGGGACGAATCGCGTGCGGTTGGCACGGTTGTTCCGCAGCAATGGTGCGCTTGATACCTCATTCAACACGGGCTTGGGGCCGGATAATACGGTCTATGCTGTGGAAGTGCAGCGTGATGGTCGCATTCTGATCGGCGGTGACTTTGTGAATATCGGCCCGTCGGCCCGCCAGCGGGTGGCCCGCTTCCTTCCGAATGGAACGGTCGATCCGTCGTTCAGTCCACTGACGGGTGCCGATAATTCAGTCGTGTCATTGGTGGAACAACCGAACGGCCGAATCCTGGTTGGTGGTCGCTTCAGTCGCTTCGGAAATTCCAGCGGACGAGGATTGGTTCGCTTGAATGCCAGCGGAACGGTTGATCCCAGTTTCAATGTTGGCGTTGGCGTGAACGGAATCGTGAGCCACGTCTTGCTCTATACCAATACCGTGAGTACGAATCTGATGAAGGTCCTGGTTGGTGGTTCCTTCAGTAGTTATCGCGGTGAGAATGTGAACAATCTCATGCGTTTGAACTCAGACGGTTCGTTGGATACCACCTTCACGACGGGTAGCGGGACGGACGGTGCGGTGTTTGATATCGCCCTCGACGCCAGTGAGCGGATCCTGATCGCCGGGGCGTTCGCCAACTACAATGGAGTGTCGCGCGGTCGCATGGCCCGACTGTTGGACGCCGGGAGCCTGGATACGACCTTCACCAATGTATTGAATGGTGTGGCTTCCAGCATCGCTGTGGACAGCCTCGGTGGCGTGGTGGTCGGTGGTAACTTCACAGCTACGGATGATGCCAACGCTTCGCCAGCACCACTCCCCGGTCCGCCTGGCGCTGTCGACACAATCTCAGTGACACGAATTGCCCGCTTCAATGCTGACGGATTGATTGACCCGGCTTTCGCCGCCCTCGGAAACGGCGCCAACAACATTGTGAACGATGTGATGGTGCAGCGTAACAATCGCCTGCTCATAGGTGGTGCGTTCACCATGGTGAATGGGCAGCCCAATAACCGGATTGCCCGATTCAACGGCACTGCCCCCCCTCCGATTCCGACCTTGCTGGAAATCCCGGCAATGTCTGGTCCGGACCTGATGTTGCGATTGCAAGGACAGGCAGGCACGGTATTCATGATCGAAGCCTCGTCGGACCTCCGAAATTGGTCGGAGGTGGGAACAATCCATAGCGGCCATGGCACTGTGGAGTGGCACTCCGTGGACCAATCACAAGCGACGCAGCGCTACTACCGGGCTCGCCGAATCAATCAATGACGGGACGGCCGCGAACAGCGCGGCCGTTCGGTAAGCCTCCTGATGCGGACGCTGCATTCCTATCTGCTGCGTGAAATCCTGATCGTTCTGGGAATCGCACTTGGCGTGTTCGTTGGTGTGCTGCTCCTCGGCAACGCGGTGAAAGAGGTCGTGACGATGTTGGTGAATCGCCAGGTCACGATCGGGACCGTGTTGAAGGTGTTCGCGTTGTATCTTCCATGGTTGTTGTCCTTCGCCTTGCCATTGGGGTTTCTGGCCGCGGTTCTGTTGGTTTTCGGAAGACTGAGTGCGGACCAGGAGATCATCGCGGTCCGGGCGGGTGGGGCCAGTCTCTCGACGCTCGCCTGGCCAGTGGTTCTACTGGCCGTTCTGGCCTGTGCCCTGAGTGCCTGGGTCAATCTTGATCTGGGTCCTCGATGTCGGATTGCTGTCAAACAGGAAACCAGAAATCTGGCGGCGGACCCGCTCAAACTGATTGTTCCCGGTCGATACATTCGGGATTTCAAGGGGTGGACCATTTATGTGGCGGAACGAGACGGGAATGTCCTGAAGCGGGTGGTTCTCTACGGACTCGATGAGAACGGCAAACAGAAACGTCACATCGAGGCGGCTCGAGGAGAGATCTCAGTCGATGAGTCCGGAGAGAATCTCAAGTTTCGCATTCATGATGCGCGGTTCTTTCTCCGTACCGGAGATGTGGCGGCTTTGACCGAGGACGGTCAGACTCCCGAGATTACCTCCACGCAGGATCCCGGGTGGGTAACCTACAGCCAGGGAGAAACGGTCCAAGAGATTGCAATCGGAGAGCTGTTGAATCGGGTCATCAAACCCGATTTGAACGAAATGACTCATCACCAGTTGCGGGTCGAACTGGATCGCGTGCGAAAGGAAGGGATTGATGATGGGCTGGTGATTTTTCACCTGCATCGCCAGGTGGCCTCTTCATTTGCCTGTTTTGCTTTCATGCTCGTGGGGATTCCTCTCGGCATTCGGACGCACCGTCGGGAAACCAGCGTGGGGCTGGCGATGGCACTGGGTGTGGCGATGTTGTACTATCTCCTGCACACTTTCGCCCAAGCATTGGAGAATCGACCGGAATTCTATCCCCATTTGCTGAACTGGCTTCCGAACTTTCTCTTCGTGGGACTGGGGGGCTGGTTGTTCTGGCGGGCAAATCGCGGTGCCGGTTTCTAGGCGGGGCAGAGTGCAATTGCGCATTCCGAAATTGACTCTTGATTTCGGTTCGCTTGAATGCGTCGCATGAAATCGCTTTACCGCAGCGTCATCGCTGTCCTGATCTTCCTTCTGTTCTCATCGGATTCGGGAACCGCCGCCGTGCGATTGCCCGTGTTGTTTTCGTCCAACATGGTGCTGCAATGTGACCAGCCGGTCCGCGTCTGGGGTTGGGCGGAGGATGACGAGCTGGTGGTCGTGAGGTATTTTGAGCAAACCGTTTCCACGCGAGCCAAGGACGGAAAATGGTCTGTCATTTTGGAGCCCATGTCTGCCGATGCCACCGGTCGAACGTTGACGGTGACGGGAGTGAACGAGATCCAGTTGAAGAACGTGGTCGTCGGCGAGGTTTGGATTGCAAGCGGTCAGTCCAACATGGCTTGGACGCTCAAACGTACCACCAATTGGACGCACGTGGCTTCCGCGTCTTCAAATCCCAATCTGCGGCTCTTTACGGTTCCTTATATCGTCTCCCATGAACCCTTGGATGATATCCAGGGTGAGTATCTCGGCGGTCGCCCGGTTTGGCGCACGGCGGGTCCTGATTCGACCCCCGAGTTTACTGCGGTCGGCTATTTCTTCGGCCGCGATCTGCAGAAGGCCCGCAACGTGCCGGTCGGGATCATCCACACTTCCCGGGGAGGCACGCCGGCAGAACTATGGACCAGTCACGAAGCGCTCGCTGCTGACCGTGGTCTGAAAGCGGCGTTGATAGACGGCTACGATGCCAAGATGGAGAAGTATCGGAAGGACACGGCGAGGTACAGTGCCGATGCTGCGGCTGCGAAGAAGGCCGGTAAGAAATTCACCCGTCGCCGCCCTCGGGCCCCGCGGAAGTCTTCGAGCCTCTTCAACTCGATGATCCATCCGCTGTTGCCGTTCTCGATCGGTGGCGCGATCTGGTATCAAGGCGAGGCGAATGCGTCCCGTGCTCATCAGTATCGGACTTTGCTTCCCTCGATGATCTCCGATTGGAGAAACGGGTTTGACCAGCCTGACCTTCCGTTCTTTGCCGTGGAGCTGGCTCCGTACGACAAGCGGCGCAAACGCAGTATTGAAGAGATCACACGAAAGCCGGTAGACAGTGATTGGGGCGAACTGCGTGATGCTCAGATCCACGCCGGGCGGGTATTGGAGAACGTTGGGACGGTGACCATCACGGACGCAGGGATGAAGGACGATATCCACCCCGTGAACAAGGAGCCGGTAGGTGCGCGTTTGGCGCTGCTGGCGCGACAAACCGTCTACGGTGAGGACATTGTTGGCGACGGGCCCAGCTACGTCAGTCATGCGGTTGCCAACGGGCAGGTGACGGTTCGTTTTCGAAATATCGGAGGTGGCTTGGTGGCCAAGGGTGAAAAGCTCACGGGCTTCTCCATCGCCGGCCGAGACGGTCAATTTGTTTGGGCCAATGCCGAGATCGTGGATGACACGGTGGTCGTTTCGCATCCCAACATCGAACGGCCGGCAGGAGTTCGTTTCGGTTGGGCCGATTTTCCGGTCGTGAATCTGTGGAACAAAGACGGGCTGCCGGCGCATCCATTCCGCACGGACAACTTCAAGCTGACCACCGATCGTTAGTGGCGTCGCAGTCGGAGGTGGTGTTCCACCCGGCGCGTTTGCTCATAATCGAGATCTGGCAAGTCT
This sequence comes from Limisphaerales bacterium, assembly GCA_049601855.1. Classification (GTDB taxonomy): domain Bacteria; phylum Verrucomicrobiota; class Verrucomicrobiia; order Limisphaerales; family JAYPXF01. Next base: position 4,802 of record JBMYQZ010000062.1, read on the forward strand.
GTCAGGGTGGGGGAATCCGTTTCGTCCAGAATCTGGGAAGCTCGTTCCTGCAATTCCGTCCATCGCGGCCAATCTAGTGCAGGCGAATGTACGGCGCGCCGAAGCAGGCTGCGCCATTCAATGATCGCACGATCGATGTCTCCTTCCCCAAGAAACTTGGTGCACCACATGCGTTTAGAGTTGGGATCGCGATGGATTGATTCGACGATCTGTTCGGCGCCGGCACCGTATTCAGGCGGGAGTCCGTTCTCGAGGTATCCGCGGATGGTCTGAAACTTGAATCGGTCTTGGCATGCCTGCGCGATCCGTCCTTGCCAGCGACTCTCATCACCCGCGAAGCGAAAGCCGGCATGGAGATTGGCGATTTCGTATACCAGTTCCTCCAAGGGGATGGACTCATCCTCCAAGGCTGCGGCCACTGCCAGACCGTCGGCGCCGTGAAAGAAGCTCACGATGCGTCCACGACGCGTCGGCTTGCCCTTGTTGTCCACCAATTCGAGGCGGCGCCAGAGCAGGGCGGTGCCGGTACGGGTCGGAAGCTTCCGGCAGGACTCGATGTGTGGGCAACGGGCACAGTCATCAGGCAGGACATCTCGAGCCGGGGGACGATACAGCGCGCGTCCGAACGAATCCACATAGGCTCGCATCGGGAGTTTGCTGATCGCTATCTGCACGACGACCTTGTCGGATTGGGTGATGAACCGGATTACCGGTGTGTCTTTTTCCTCCAGTTTCTTTTCCAAGAGCGGAACGACTTTCGATTTCCATCGAGGCAGGGGTGCCTGGCGTGCCCGCCAGCCGGTAAGCTTGCGCACCCATTTGGCTATCAGCACCCGGTCCTTGTCGATTCGTTCGGCAACGGTCATCTGGCGTCCGATGCTTTCCTGCCCGTCTTCTTTTTCAAGCGAGATGAGCGTGCCGTGCCCAACCTTTTCCAGTGCCTTCTCTTCTGACAGAAGCGGGCGCAATTTGAGTGCGCCAAGCGGGATGCTCTCGTCCGACGGATGTTTGCCTTCGATGTCCAGGATGGAGATTCGGCTGATCGGAAGATCTTGCGCCTTCGGCATGCTTTCCCAATGACCTTGGCTGTTGCGCATCTGCTTCTGCTTGCGGCGCAAATGTCGGGCGCGTTCCGCGTCGGTGGGGAGGGAGCATGGAGCGTCGGGAGTCTTCATGGCGTGCTCAACGCCAAGCAGGATGGGTTTGGTGGTGAATAATCGCTCCTGAACCCGGACAGCTTCGAAGAACGGATTCCGTTCGTTCAGCGCGGCGATGTGCATGATTCCCAAGAGGGCACCCCAATCCACCGCGGCGGCCCGGGCGAGGTGGCGGGGACGCGCATCGCGCAAGTTGAGTTCATTGGCTGAGACCAGGACGTAGCCGCATTCATCGATCCCACGCCGTCCAGCACGTCCAAACATCTGGAGAATTTCATCACCCGCGATGGGTTGTTCGATGCCATCACGCCGATAGGAATCACCTGCCAAGGCGACGCTGCGGAGTGAGAAGTTGATTCCCGCAGCCAAGCCCATGGTGGCGACCACGATCCGGAGTTGCCCCGCTTTGGTCAGCGGCTCGATCACGCCGGCCCGGGCGGCATAGCTCAATCCGCTGTGATGGTAGGCGATCCTCGTCTTCAACAGGCGGTAGAGCTTGTCTCCGAGCAAGTTTCGCTGGTGCTGGCTGAGGGGTAATGGATTGTCATTGGGAAGATAGCGGGAAAGCTCTTGGGCCAGTCGCTCTGCGTCCTTGCGGCGAGGGGCGAACACGAGAATCGGGCCGAGGCTTTCCGCTAGTGCCTTCGCGCAAAAGCGCGGCCAATAGCCACGGATCTCGCTCGGCACGCGCAGATTCAAGCCGTTTACCTGCACCTCTTCCAGTGGGACAGGGCGTTCGGTGTGCCTGATGACCACGGCTTCGCGGCCCAACCGGTTCAACCATCGTACGACGTGGTGTGGATTCTCGACGCTGCCACTCAACAAGAGGAACTGCGTGTGTTCAGGTGCGAGTGCGAGAGCCAGTTCGTAGTTCAGTCCCCGATCGCGATCTCCGATCATCTGGTATTCATCGATGATCAGGAGGTTGGGGCCGTCACCTTCAAGCAATCGGTTTTTTTGCGTCTCCAAGGTCGCGACAAGAACCGGGGCATCGAGGTTCTCGGAGAGATCGCCCGTGGAGATGCCGACGTTCCAACCGCGCCGCCGCCATTCTCCGAGTTTGTCATTCGCAAGCGCCCGGGTGGGGACGGTGTAGACCGCGCGCCCGGTCGGTTTGCCCTGATTGGCCCAGAGTTCGAAGATGAGGGTCTTGCCGGAGCCAGTGGGAGCACGACATCCTTTCCATCACGCAAGGCCGTTACGGCTTTCTGCTGCCAGAGATCCGGTATGGTCACCTGGTTGAAAGCGGAGAATGCGTCGGTCTCGTCAGTAAGCATGATGTCGTCCTCGTGCTGGGAGAAAGATTACACCTGTCTGTTTTTGCGCCACCGAAAAAAGATCGTTGGATGAATTCCAAGAGGAGCGGCCACTCCGGCAACCAGGGCTGGCCTCACGACAAAGACTGCCGGGTCAAGTGATCTGCGGTGGAGGCGCGTACAGACCGTTGGCGACTTTCGCTGATCTGATCGGCGAACTTGCTTTCGTTGGAGTTCAACATCGCAACGACGACCGGTTCGCTGAGCCGGTCCTCGTTTGATCGCACTACAACAACTCACCGCGAGTGATGGTCACGACTCGGCCTCCAACCTGAATATTGAATCCACCGTTGTCGGCCTGGGCGCGCAGCAGAAGGTTCGAGGGCCGTTTGATCTCGTATCCCTGTTCCACGGAAGCGGAAACACGGCTATCTCCAAAGTACTTGTATTTGGCCAACCACGCAGCAAGACAGCCGTTGGCGCTGCCGGTGGCCGGGTCTTCGGGGATGCCAAAGTAATCCACGAAGACCCGCACATTGAGATCATTTCGTTCTTCGTAGGTATCGGGTGCGAAGATCAGGAGTAATTTGGGTTCGATGTTGTCCACCAGTTCGAAATACTTCGCGACGTTCACCTTGGCATCTTTCACGTGCTGCAGTGACTCCAAGGGAATAATCAAGGCGGGTATGCCCGTCGAGACTGCTTGAATCGGATAACGATCATCGAAGGCGTCCGGCGATAGTCCCAGCAGATCGACAAGATTCCTGGGGGGCACCGTGACTCCGAACTCCGGTTGGTTTTGTGTCATCCAAAGCGCGTCGGGCTGACCATCCGCGTAGGTGAACTCGACCGGAATTGGGCCGATATGGAGATTGAGTGTCACGCGTTCGACTTGTTCGCGGATGATTTCCTGCTGGATGACGAACGCGGTCCCCAGGGTTGGGTGCCCGGCGAAGGGCAACTCGGCTTCGGGCGTAAAGATTCGGACGTCGTACGCGTTGTCACTGGGGGTGTCGGATCTGATGAACGTGGTCTCTGAGTAGTTCATTTCCTTGGCGATGGCCTGCATCGAATCGTCATCGATGTCATGTGCGTGCCGCACGACTGCGAGTTGATTGCCGGTGTATTTCTTGTCGGTGAAAACGTCGACGGTGTGGAGGGGGGGGGACATGGTGATTAATTGGAGGCCAGGAATTTCCGTCGGACGAGGGAAAGTGTCCTGGGATTGCTTGAGGTCATCTGCTGAGGATAACAGCGATCCAGCCGGAACCATCGCGTCGAAGTTGATGTTTTCGGCCTTGCTGCCATCGGAGTAATGGCCGACGGCAAGTCGCCGACGTTGTTGAGGAGACAGTTTGATTCGAGTGGCTGGCAGACCGGAATCCTGTCGGCGAGATTGCCAATCGTGATGGGCAGGCGGATCGGGTGGGGTAGATGGCGTGCCACCGGGTCATCCAAGTTCCATTCGCCACGACGTGGCATATGGAGGGCGAGCAGGGCGGTGAACACCTTCGTGATGGATCCAATTTCAAAGATGGTGCTCGCATCGGCTTTGGCGTTGCTGCCGTTGTCGAGCTTGCCCTTGGCGAAGACCTGTCGGCCGCCTCGATCAAGCAAACCGATCACGACGGCGCCATTACGATTGGTGAACTCCACGTTAAGAAAACGTCGCGCGTTCGCGTTCTCAGCAGATGTGAAAAGCGGCGGCACGGCTTGCGCCGAGACCAAGCTTGAGAAGAACAGCGAGATAAGGCGCAGGGTACGTATCGGGTTCCAGCATAGCCGAATGTTTCCGAGGCTGCTACCTTCGCCCGGAATGCGCCTGCGAGTATTATTGTTCGCGACCCTGTGTGCCTGTTCCTTGGTGGCGGGAGATCAGCGGATTCAGGTTATCGACGCCACGGTGCCGAAGCTGATGAAGGAATACCTTGTGCCTGGGGTGTCGGTGGCCCTGGTGGCGGATGGCAAGGTGCATTGTACGGGTGTCTACGGAGTTGCCCACGTCAAGCTCGGCCAACGCGTCGATACGACTACACTTTTCGAAGCAGCGAGCATGAGTAAACCCTTGTTCGCTCACACCGTTCTCAAGCTGGAGGAAGAGGGCCAGCTAGATCTCGATCGTCCGTTGGTGGATTACCTGTCGAAACCGTATCTGACCAATCAACCGGCGCACCGGAAGATCACTGCCCGAATGGTGCTGACGCATCGCTCCGGTTTTCCCAATTGGCGCGATGGAGGATGGCTTGGCAAGAAGCCGTTGAAACTGAAGTTCGAGCCGGGTGCGCGGTTTGGATATTCGGGGGAAGGTTTTCTGTATCTCCAGCGGGTGGTGGAACAGCTCACCGGCCAACCGCTGGATGAGTTCATGCGCCAGGGCTTGTTGAAGGCCTTGGGCATGACGGCGAGTAGTTTCCGTTGGGAAGTTGAGAACTCCGGCCGTATTGCTGCGGGGCATGATGCCCAGGGAAAACTGAAGCGAGATGATCGACGCTATGACCTTCCAAATGCCGCCTACTCCTTGTTCACCACGCCGGCCGAATATTCGCAGTTCCTGATCGAGATGATGAGAACGGAACGTTCGAGTAAACACTCATTGTCTGCTGCGATGAAGGCGCGGATGCTTGAACCGGCGAGCGAGGATGAGAAGGGTGAACGGTCCTTTGGTTTGGGTTGGGCGGTGTATCCCGAGGGCCGTTTCGGACATGGAGGCTCCAACGGAAGCGGATTTCGTTGCTTTTCCCGTTTTGAACCAGCTAGGGGGGCAGGCATCGTCATTATGACGAATGGCGTCGGAGGCAAGGCGTTCTACCTCGCCTTGCTGGAGCAGATCGAAAGACCCCTGAAGTAGTTGGTTTTGCCTTGCAGCCGTTGCGCGTGATGGGAGCATTTGTTTGATGCCCTTTAGATTCTCGTGCCTGTTGCTGATTGGCGTACCCATGGCAGTCTTTTCGTCGGCACCGGACTACGTGCGAGAGGTCAAGCCGTTGTTGGAGCACAAGTGTTATTCCTGCCACGGTGGACTCAAACAAAAAGCTGGATTGCGTCTCGATACCGCAGCGCATATTCGTGCCGGTGGGCGCCATGGAGCGGCCATTGTGCCGGATGATCCGGCGAATAGTCTTCTGCTTCAACGGGTGCGCTCGGCCGATGAATCACAACGCATGCCGCTAGAAGCGAATGCCTTGACGGCCGAGGAGATTGGAGTGTTGGAACGCTGGATTGCTGCTGGAGCAACGGCGCCACTGGGTGAGAAAGAGCAAACGGATCCTCGGAATTATTGGTCCTATCAAATCGTGCAACGGCCGAGTGTGCCGCCGTTCGGACAGGGGAATCCTATTGATGCCATTCTTGGAAGACATCACGATCGATTGGGTTTGAAGATCGCCCCGCCGGCGGAAAAGGAAGTTTTGCTCCGTCGGGTCTACCTCGATCTGATTGGTTTGCCTCCGACGCCTGAGGAGTTGCGGGCCTTTGGTCGTGACGATTCTCCGCGGGCATATGAACGACTGGTGGATCGGTTATTGGAAGACCCTCGCCATGGTGAACGTTGGGGCAGGCATTGGATGGATGTCTGGCGATACAGTGATTGGTATGGACGCCGGACGCTGAAGGAACGTCGCTACAGCGTGAGGCACATCTGGCGCTGGCGTGACTGGATCGTCAAATCGCTCAACGCGGACAAGGGATACGACCGGATGGTAGTCGAGATGTTGGCGGGCGATGAAGTCGCGCCGACCGATCCGGGGGCGTTGGCAGCGACGGGTTTCATCGGGCGGAACTGGTACGTGTTTGATCGTAACGTATGGATGTTCGATGTCGTTGAGCGGACCAGCCAAGGATTGCTCGGATTGACGATGCGTTGCGCACGTTGCCACGATCACAAGTATGATCCGATTTCGCATGAGGACTATTATCGCTTTCGGGCATTCTTCGAACCGCACGGAGTCCGGACGGATCCCGTTGATGCCAAGCAAGAAACGGAGAAGGACCCGAAGGCGGGACCGGTGTTGAAGCAGGGGCTTTCGCGCGTTTTTGACGAGAAGCTCGACGCGAAAACCTATCTGTTTCGTCGCGGCGACGATCGTAATCCCGACAAGACTCGTGAGCTTACCCCTGCCGTGCCTGCCTCGCTGACGCTTAGGCCCGTCGATGTTCGGCCAATCGAGTTGCCACCGGAGGCGTATTATCCCGGTTTGCATCCGCAGATGATTGAGCGAGGTCGATCGCTGGCTGTGGAGAAAGTCGCGAACGCACAGGCGCTGACCCGCAAGGCGGAGGCGGATCGAGAGGCGTTGCGCAAGCGTATCGCGCGGTTCAAAAGCGGCGCGGAGGCGATCCCGCAGAGAGAGGCGGAATTTCTGGCGGACACCTTCGACACCGAACAGAAGGATGTCTGGAAGAAGTTGAACGGGAACTGGGCTTGGAAGGATGGACTGTTGAGCGAGACGCAGGTGACGAGCTTTGCGACGCTTGAGACCAAGAACAATCATCCGCCGAATTTTCGCGTGAAGGTCCGCTACCGGGCGTTGCAACCGGGACATTATCGTTCAATCGGTTTCAGTTTCGACCAGCTTGATCGCGGGAATTCCCAAGACGTTTACACCAGCACGGGTGATGCGCGGCAAAGTGTGCAGGCGTTTCATCGCGTGAAGGGAAAGCACAACTATCCGCGTGCAGGCATCGTGCGGACCGAACTGAAGGTGGGTGATGTCACGACGGTCGAAGCGGAAGCCCGTGGCCAACAATTGAAGATCTGGCTCAATGGTGAGGAGAAGCTTGTCTACCAGATGCCGATCGCGCGTCAGCCGGGCAAGTTTGCTCTCTGGGTGCACAGCGGGGCGGCGGAGTTTTTGGACTTGGAGATCATCGGATTGGAGAAATCGCTTCCGGATCTGGAACTCGAACTGGCCGGGTTTGAAAAGGTCATCGCGGCCAAGCGCCATGGCGAATTGATCGCCGAGGCGGAGCGCGCTGCATTCGAACGGCGGCTTGCCGCAGAGCGTGCTCGCTATGCGGGAAGCGCGGAAACGAACTCGCTCTACCGTGCTGCAGTCAAGGCGGAGGCCAAAGTGAGTATTCTCGTGGCTGAACGAGATCTGCTGGTCGGTGCCGATAGTAAAGCGACCCTCGAGCAAAAATTGAAGCAGGCGAAGGATTCGTTCGCTAACCCGGGCGTCAAATATGAATCCTTTGGCAAAGTGAATCCGTCCCGCAGCACTGGCCGCCGTGCGGCTTTGGCGAACTGGGTTGCCTCGCGGGACAACCCACGCACCGCGCGCGTGGCGGTGAATCACATGTGGCTTCGACACTTTGGGGCTGCGTTGGTTCCCAGCGTGGCGAATTTCGGACTGAACGGAAAACAGCCCACGCATCCCGAACTGCTCGACTGGCTCGCGGCCGAATTGATGGACAACGAGTGGAGTATGAAACACGTGCATCGCTTGATGGTGACCTCAGATGCGTATCGCCGATCTGCGAAGCCGGTCGCAGGGGTGAAGAACAACCTGCACTACGTCCGCATGAACTCCCGGCGCATGGAAGCGGAAGTAATACGGGATTCCATTCTCCATCTGAGCGACGGACTCGATCAATCAATGGGGGGGGAAGATATCGATGATGCCAAGGGTGACCAAATCCCGCGTCGGACGATTTACTTCCGGGTGACACCTGATCGGCAGATGCAATTGACCAGCGCGTTTGACGCGGCCAATCCCAACGCCTGCTACCGACGCGAACACAGTGTTGTGCCGCACCAGTCGCTGGCGTTGTTCAACGGTGCGTTGGCCCAAGATCGGGCTCGCACCTTGGCCCGTTCCATAGCGCGTCAGTGCGCCGATGATGCCTCGTTTGTGAACACCGCGTGGCTGAAGGTATTGAATCGGGAGGCCTCCGCGAATCAGGTTCGACTGATGAAGTCGTTTCTCCAAGAACAGCGCAGGTTGCTGACGAAAGCGAACGGGCTGGAGGCGTTTACCAAAGGCGGTTCCGGCAAGGTCGCGCCGTCCTCCGATCCGAATTTGCGGGCCCGCGAAAACCTGGTGCACGCGCTTTTCAATCACAACGAGTTTGTCACCATCCGTTAATCTGTTTTAATCCCTTCGTTAACCATGAACAGGCAACCGCCCAATCGCCGTCAGTTCCTTGCGGATACCGGGATGGGATTCACGGGCGTGGCCCTGGGTTCGCTGCTGGCAGGAGAGGGGATCACCCGGGCGGACTCGATCTTGCCGTCGGGCCTGCCAGAGATTGCGCCGAAGGCGAAGAGCGTGATCTGGCTGTTCATGAACGGAGGCGTCAGCCAGGCGGAGAGCTTCGATCCGAAACCGATGCTGACGAAGTAC
>JBMYQZ010000063.1:0-13425 GCA_049601855.1 Limisphaerales bacterium
TTAACGTTTGCGGAGATCGCAGATCAGTCGGGTTGCCTCGGTCAGATTCTCCGCGATCAAGGCGTCCGATATGGCTTCCGAGTGCTTTTCAGCGACCTCTGCGCCGTAGCCGGTCAAGACGAGGAGGCTCCGGTGAACGCCGGCATTCCAGCCACATCGAATGTCGCTCAATTTGTCTCCGATCATGTAACTGGCGGCGAGATCCACCCCGTGGTCCCGGGCGGCATCGAGCAGGAATTGAGGGGAGGGCTTGCGGCCGGGGCTTTCCTCATCCGGATGTTCCGGAGCGTAGTAGATCTGCTCAAACTTGATACCGGCGGGGGCGAGCAGTTCGACCAGGCGGTTGTTGACCGCATGCATGTCTTCCTCGGTGTAATAGCCACGGCCGATTCCGGACTGGTTGGTGACGATGAATAGCAGGAAACCAGCATCGCGCAGGGTGGTCAGTGAGTCGACCACATCGGGGAAAAACTCAAGTTTGTCCGGGTCGCACAGGTAGGTGCGCTCGATGTTTAATGTCCCGTCGCGATCTAGGAATACCGCTGGTTTGTCCCCGTTGTTGCTCATTTGGTTGTGGTGAAGCTGGCGATCAATTCCTTGGGTTCGACCGTAGCGGTGCCGACCTTGCCGACGACGACACCGGCGGCGTGGTTCGAGAGAATAGCCGCCTCGATGGGGGAAGCACCGGCAGCAACCGCCATGGTGAAGGCGGAAATCACCGTGTCACCGGCGCCGGAAACATCAAAGACTTCCTGCGCCATGGTCGGGATGTGGAAGGGTTTCTCATCGCGGCGGCAGAGCAGCATGCCAAGCTCACTCAAGGTGATCAGCATGGTTGCGGGGCGGAGATCCATCATCAGGCTGCGCGCGGCGGCCATCAGGTTCTTGTCCTTGAGCGGATTGGCGTTGTAGGTCTCGTCCTCGATGCCGGCGAGGGCAAAGACTTCCTTGCGATTCGGTGTGATCAGGGAGAGATCGTTCAGGCGCAGACGATGAACAGGCTTGGGATCGAGGCTGATCCAGACCGCGTTGGCACGGCATCGATCGCGCAGTTCGTCGAGCAGGTGCTGCGTGACGACGCCCTTGCCGTAGTCACAGACGATCAGGGCGTCGGCGGCGGGCAGTTGCTCCTCCAAGGCGGCAAGAATCCGCTTCTGGATCCGCCCGTCGATTTCATCACGGGTCTCGCGGTCGACCCGGACGACCTGTTGTTGATGGGCGACCACGCGGATCTTCTTGCTCGTCTGCCGGCTCTTGCTCGCCTGCAGTCCGCCGTAGCCGATCTGCTGATGTTTGAGAATCTTCTTCAGTTCTCTGGCCGCGGGGTCGTTGCCAATCACGCCGAACAATTCGGCATTGCCTCCGAAACCGAGCACGTTTCGCGCGACGTTGCCGGCGCCGCCGGGCATGAAACTTTCGCGTTCGAAGTCCACCACCGGTACGGGCGCTTCGGGCGAAATGCGCGAGACTTTGCCCCAGAGAAAATGATCCAACATCACATCGCCGACGACGAGCAGTCGCTGTTTGGCAAAGCGATTGACCAGGCGTTTCACACGCGCGGTGGCGATGTTCGGTTCCTGGCTCATCAACCGGCGACGGGTTCGGAATCCTTGAGGAATCCGGTGAGGGGGCTGGTGGCGCTGGCACCAACGCTTTCGGTGGCCATGCCGACCTCGTAGGCCACCCGGCCGGCCTCAACCGCGGCCTTGAACGCGCGGGAAATCCTCTTGGTGTCGGCGGCGACCGCCATCGCGGTGTTGATCAGAACCGCGTCGGCGCCCATTTCCATCGCCTCGGCGGCGTGACTCGGAGCGCCCAAGCCCGCGTCCACGACGACCGGCACCGTCGCCTGTTCGATGATGATTTCAATTTGGTCGCGTGTCTTGATGCCGCGGTTGGATCCAATGGGTGCACCCAGAGGCATGACCGTCGCCGTGCCAACTTCCTGCAATCGCTTGGCGAGTACCGGGTCGGCATTGATGTACGGCAGCACGGTAAACTCCTCCTTCACCAACTGCTCGGCCGCCTTGAGCGTCTCGATCGGGTCGGGCAGGAGGTAGCGCGGGTCCGGATGAATCTCGAGTTTCACCCATTTGGGCAGCCCGGCGGCCGCGGCCAGTCGCGCGAGGCGGACGGCTTCGTCGGCGTTCATCGCGCCGCTCGTATTGGGAAGGATGAGGTATTTGTCGGGATCGACGAACTCAAGGATGTTGGCGAAAGGATCCTTCTCGCCGCTCAGATCGGCGCGGCGAAGGGCCACGGTCACGATCTCCGTTCCGCTCTCAGCCAGCGCGTCACGCATGGTCTCCGGAGAGGCGAACTTGCCGGTGCCCACCATCAGGCGCGATTGAAATTCGCGGCCGGCGATCACCAGCGGTTCATGTTCCAAACTCATTGGCGGTGAAGTTTAGGGGCAAGCGGGGAACCTTCAAGCCATCCGTCTCAACGGTTGAACATTCCCGCGATCAGCGCGATCCAGAAGACCGAGGCCTGGAAGCCGATGATCCCCAGAATACCGCCGGCCAAGGCGTGCCAACCGCCCGGATTTCGTCGCAATCCTCGGAGCAACCGCGACTGGACGTAGCGGTAAAACGCCACCGGACCCGCCGAAAGTCCGATAAACGGAATCAACGAAAGGATCCCGTAGCGATGGGCGTCGATCGATGCCTGGATCATGCGTACCGAGCGGGGGACCGCCCGACGGGCGGGAGTGGGTACCGGGGAAATGGGATCAGGCTCGTCCATTACCAGGCTGCAAGTTGGTTTATGAGGGTCACTTCGAATTCAAAGAAACCGTAGGTGACCAGTCCGACAATGACGGCGTTGTAGACCGTAAACGCGGTGGAAGCCGCATCGGTGATCGCCCGTTCTCGCATCTGGGCGCGGACGTGGAGGGCCTCGAACCATTCCTTCAAGGTTTCGGCAAACGGCCGCTGGGATTCCTTGGCCGCCTGCATGCGAAACTTGAAATCACCATCCATCCCGATGTGGCTCAAAGCGTTGATCAAACTCTTGCCTCCCTGCAGATCCGTCACGCAGGCATCGATGCGCTCGCGAAAACCACGGTTCGCCGCAAAGGCGCCGGCGACCTTCAGCGCGACCTCCTCCGGAACCTTTTCATCGAGCAAGGTTGCCAGCATGCGACCGAAGCGCTGCTCCTGGCGCTGCCGCTGCCAGGGAAAGAAGCGATGAGCAAGGTCGCTGAGTCCGGGAAGGCGGTTGTCGATGTACGAATGATTGGCGGTACCGCCGACCATGAAGAAGAAGGCGATGGACATGAACGCGATGACGAAGGCGTGGAAAAAGAGAAACCAATTGCGGTATTCGAGCACGTGGGTGAGGAACATTATCTGCGTTTCCGGCACCATGTCGGCGATGATGGCTTCCAGTTTGGGCAGGACGAAAATCGCGGTCATGCCCACGATGCCGAAGACTCCGACGGCGATGGTCAGCAGGCCAAAGATTTCGTTGCGCTGGTTGTCGGTCCGACCCGTGAGTTCCTGCAGCGAGTTCTGCGCGACCGGGATCAACTTGTCGAGCAGACCGTGCCGGGAGCCGAAGATGACCAAGGCGTGCATCGGTCGCGGCAGGCATTTGGGCACGAGCGGCAGCGCTTCGTGAAGTTTCATGCCCGTTCGTAACCACTCAGCCAACACGTGAAAATAGATGCCGAGATCACGTTCGCCGTAGTCGGCCAGCTTGATCAGCGCCTCCTCGTACGGAATGCCACGCTTCTTCGCCATATCCAGCGCGTTGACGAAATGCCGGGCTTGCGACAACCACCGAAAGGGTCGGGCGCCGAGGTGATCGGCCAACATGACACCGGCGAAGAACATGCCAAGTACGAGCATGAACACGCCGTAAACGATCATGATTTCGACGATGATCTGGATGCTCATAACAGGCTCATTGAATCAAACCACCGGGTGAACCACCAGATTGCGGGGTAGATCTGGCAGGCGACGATTGTTCCCAACACGATCAAACCACAGGGACCCGCCGCGTGCATCAACAGGTCGGTCTGGCGCTGGGCCTGCGAGGCATACATCTCCGCCGCCTGTTCCAGTCCCGACGGCAGATCGCTCGCATCCTGTTCCAACATCCAGACAAACATCGGGGGCAATACCTTGCTCTTTTCCCCAATCGCCGACAGACAGACGACACCCGATTCGATCCTTTCGGTCCAGAGCTTCATCTCCCGACCGAGGATGGAATCGCCCTCGAGTTCGTACATGAAACGGGTGGCATCACCGAGCGAACAACCGCGTCGCAACAACAATGCGAGCGTATCCGAGAATTGCGCGATGATCGTGTTCCGCGAGACCGGCAAGATCCACTTGAGCCGATCCCGGATCGGGGTGATCCAAGCACACATCACGGTGACTACCAGCAGGACCAACAACACGATGGCCGGAGTCCAGGTGAGGTAGACAAAAAACGGGAGGAGCAGATTGTCGTGGGCGAGGTCGGGAACGATAAAACGTTCCTGGATCTCGGTCATCACACTCGCCATGCCGATCGAAACGATGCTGCCCAACACCAGCACTATGATCGGGTAGAATGACGCCATTTTGAGTTTGTCCCAAACCACGCCGATTCGGTTGTAATAGTTGGCCATCATCACCAGCACGCTGGGGAGATCGTTGGCCTGAGAACCAACCCGCAAAATGTGTTTGTAAAACACCGGAAGGTCGCGTTTCTCAATCGCCTTGGTTAATGGCTGTCCCGCGGCGAGGTCCTGCTCCAACGTCGCCAGTTCGTTTCGCAGGCGCCCCTTGGCCAGATCCCCGCACAATTGCCGCAGGGCACCTTCCAACGGCTGTCCATTGCGGAGCATTTCCGCGAGCTGTTGGTTCACGAAGGCAAAGTCGGCGAGCCTCATTGGGATGGTTTCTATCGAACTGCAAGACTCGTCCAAGGTCGAGTCGCGCGTCGTGGGGGATTAAATGTAGTATTCCACCACGTGTGCCTCTTTTTCGGACATCCGCAGGTCGCGATCGGCGGCGATCTCGTCGCTCGCAAGGATTTCGGCGACGCGCTTGGCTTGACCGCGGAGTTCCGGAACGGCAGTGGTTTCCCACAGTGTGCCGCGCATGAGTGGACCGATGGCGTAGATCAGGTCGGAGCGTTTCCCATCGGAGTTCGTCACACTGAAATCAGGGCCGACGTCGATGCCCATGTTCATTTCATCCGGCCGGACCAGTCCACGCTGGAGCAGGGACTTGAACAAAGGAACTTCCGTGCCGGCGAAGGCCGATTGGGGGCCGGTACAATTGATCACGAGATTGCTCTCGATCTTGGATTCGCCGGCGTCGTTGCGAACGGTGACGGAGATGCGGTCGCCGACCGCGGCGAGTGCTTCGATCCGTCCACGATCCACGCGCACGCGGCCGTCGGTGATCGCTTCGGTGATCCGTTGATGAATCGGCTGGGCGATGCGATGGCGGATCACGTTCCATTGCGCGGCGAATTCGTTGAGGAAGCGTTGCTTCTCCTCGATGCTGAAGTTCTGCCAGATGCGTTGCGTGTGCGGGCGCAGGCGGTCGACGACGATGCCGGGATTGGCACCGAGACGCAGGAGCTGTTGACAGTGTTTCTCGAGCAGTTTCTTCAGTCCGTCGAGACCGACCTTTTGCGGTTCCTCAGGTAGGAATTCCGGATAGTCGATGCCGCGGAAATGGGATTGGGGCAATTTGCCGTTGCGGGAAATACAGACGAGTCTTCCCTCCCACTTGCGTTCCTCCAGCGTGAGGAAAACATCGATCATGCTCAGACCCGTGCCGAGCACGACGATTTCGCCGGATGCCGGCAGACGCTCGCACCAGTTGCTCCACGGATTGGGGCAGTAGCCAGGGTGTTCGGCAAGTTTCTCAACCCCGGGGAGGGTGGCTGGTTGTTGGTTGCCCGTGGCGAGCAGGATTCTGTCGGTCCGGACCGTGTCGCCATTGGCAAATTCGATTTCGGCGCCGCCGGTCACGGGCTTGATATCAATCGCTTTGTTTTCAATCGCCTCGATGGTCGCCGGATGATGTTCGTCGACCGGTTGCATGTAATTGAAGAGGAGGCTGCGAAGGTAATCACCGAACACGCGTCGCGGGACGAACATCTCTCGCAATTGCGGGTCGGGAAGATCGGAGTAATCGACTCGCGTGCGCAGCCAGCGGAAAAAGTGATCCGGGTGATCGGGAAAGGCGGACATGTTGCGCGCGGCAACGTTCAACACGTGCTCCGCGCGTTGGGTGCCGTAGGCGACGCCGCGACCGAGCGGATGCCGGTGGTTGATGATGATGACGCGCAACGGCTCATTTGCCATGCGCGCGATGTTCACCGCGGCCATGGTGCCGCTGAAGCCGCCACCGACGATCGCGATCGTTTTCATGGGGAAACGTTAGTTGAAACCTTTGGGCTTACCGAGGATTTCCGCGGCGAGGATGGCCTGTTGTGCGGTTTCCGGTGAGCGGAGGAGTTGAATGGCGTTTTGCGTCTGGGGACGGCGGGTTCGCTGCCGCTGGGAATGGCTGAGCTTGGCCTGGGCCGCGGTGGCTTTCGCCCGGGCAGCCGCGAGTTCCGCCTTCGAAGCGGCCAAGTCTGCCGCGGTGACGAGGCGCGGCGCGGTGTCTGAACTCCGGGCGGAGGAAATGGGTTGGGCAACTGGCAGGGGAGGGGGCGCCGACGTCTGCTGAATTGGCGTTGGGACAAGGGCCGGGGGCTGTCGTTGAACCTGGCGCTGGGCCGGCCGGGATTCTTGCTGGGGCGATTCGCCTCCGAGCAGGCGGCGCATCTGCTCCTCCCAATCCATATTGCCGGACGGCTGCTGCTGTCGGGCGGATTCGTCGTGTTCGTCGTCGAACCATTCCTCCCCGCGATCAGGATCTTCCTTGCGACCGAACAGTCGGCCGAGCAATGAAACAACCACGACCACGATGAACACAGCCGTCTGGAGGTCGATCGTCTGGAGGTCGATCGCCAGCACCGGTGGCGTCGACTCGAGACTGTGTAGAATCCAATCGGTCATGACCGTTGCGACGGCTTATTCAGACTTGTCAGTGCCGGCGATATTATCGCGCATATCCGTGTCGGCCTGAATGTTCTGCATCTTGTAATAATCCATTACCCCGAGGTTGCCGCTGCGAAAGGCTTCGGCCATCGCCAAGGGAACCTGGGCTTCGGCTTCGACGACGCGAGCACGCATTTCGGCGACGCGGGCGACGTTTTCCTGTTCGGAAGCAACGGCGGCCGCACGACGGACTTCCGCCTGCGCCTGGGCGACGAGCTTGTTGGTCTCGGCTTGTTCGGCCTGCAGTTTGGCGCCGACGTTTTCACCGACATCCACGTCGGCGATGTCGATGGAGAGAATTTCAAACGCGGTGTTCGCGTCGAGGGCCTTGGCCAACACGGTCTTGGAGATGCTGTCGGGATTCTCAAGCACGTCCTTGTAGGTGCCAGCAGAACCAATCGTGGTGACGATACCTTCGCCGACACGAGCGATGATCGTTTCCTCGGTGGCACCACCAACGAAGCGATCGAGGTTCGTGCGCACGGTCACCCGGGCGCGGGATTTCACCACGATTCCGTCCTTGGCGACGGCATCAACCGAGACCTTGCCCGATCCCGGTCCGGGGCAGTCGATGACCTTCGGATTGACGGAGGTCTTGACGGCTTCAAGCACCGTCTTGCCCGTGCCCTTGGTGGCGAGATCGATGGCGCAGGCGCGGTCGAACTCGAGGACGATGGAAGCCTTTTGTGCCGCGATCAGAGCGGCCACCACCATGTCGACGCTGCCACCAGCGAGGTAATGCGTGGAGAGTTGGTCAATCGTCAGTGGGATACCCGACTTCACCGCGGTGATGCGCTCGTCAACCACCTGCCCCACCGGCACGCCACGGAGACGCAATGAGATCAGTTCGATGATTCCCACCGGGGCGCCGGATGACCACGCCCGAATCCAGATCATGCCGAAGTTGAACAGCAGGATAGTGCCGATCAGGAGGATAAACCCAAGGATGCCATAAACGACGATGGCGGCTTTGCCTTCCAGTGCCTGTGCGAGAAGAGGAGTTAGACTCATGTGTGTTAGCTGTATGTAGTTTTTGGGAAATTCAAGTGGCGCGCACGACGACGCGAAGCCCTTCCACGGCGACGACCTTGAGGGGAGTGCCGGGCTCGATCAAGCTTCCTTCAGTGACCACATCGACGCGTTCGCCGTTGATCTCAGCCGTGCCGGAAGGGCGCAGTGAAGTCTTGGCGGTGCCGGTCTGATCGAGCAGTTCGTGCCGAGTGTTGTCGAGCCCGCCGATCGTGCCGTCGCTGACGTAAGGTTTGGCAAAACGGCTCGTGGGAAAGTAGCGAAACCAGGAGAAGATTCCGACGCCGCTGCCGAAAATTACCACCCCGAGAACGCTGTTGCCAACCGTCGCGCTTTCGCCATACCCGAGCACCACCGCCGCAAACAGGCAGACCAAACCCGCGATACCGGCGACCATGCCGGGCAGGAGAGTTTCTGCAAAGAGGAGCAGCGCCCCCAAGATGATCAAGGTGATGACCAGCGCCATATGGCCCGCAAAGTAGGGACGCACCGCCAGAGCGGCAAGGGGAATTCGTGTGGCAAATTGTAACTCAAAGGAATATCCGAACCCCGCGTCCGCTCAAGCTTGAGTTGCCGTTTCGACTGTAATACAAGGCCGTGGTGAAAGGCACTTACGTTTCCTTGGCTTGCGCGGTGGTGGTGGCTTTGTTGGGTTCGGCCTGTTCGGACGGGCGACCGGGTCCGCCGAAATTGCCGAAACATGTGACGGAGGAATATCTCGTGGGAAAATACGCCAGTGATATCCAAGCGCTTACGCGTTCGCTGGGCAGCGGCGAGGCCATCCAAGGCGAGTCTTTGAACGCGGATCTGCTGGCGGTCATCGCACGTGGTCAACCTCGTAAGGCGCCCCCAAGCGATGGCGGTAAAGATCTGCTCGGTCGGCATCAAGCCAAGGTGCAGGGCAGCTTCGCCATCCGCAACGGAATCGGGGTTGCCGAGCTCATGATTGACGGGATCAAGGAACAGGCGATCATCAAGCAGCTCGGGGTCAACGGGACCAATTACTGGTACTGTTTTCGCGATACTCATTGATTTGCGCTCCCGACGGAATTTTCGATTGGTGCCGGCCGGGTGGCTTTCTATGGTGCCGAGTATTCAGATATGAAGAATCTAAAGCTGTTATGCGCGGTCGTTCTGGCCAGTGCCTTCACCGTCCATGCCGGTGAGCGTCCGCCCAATGTCGTGATCATGTTCTGCGATGACCTGGGTTACGCCGACATTGGTTGTTTCGGAGCGGAGGGATACGAGACCCCGCATCTTGATCGCATGGCACGGCAGGGCGTGAAGTTGACCAACTTCCACGTCGCTTCCGCCGTGTGTTCGGCTTCGCGGATTGCATTGTTGACGGGTTGCTATAATACCCGCGTCGGTATTCGAGGCGCCTTGGGGCCGAAGAACAACATTGGCATCAATCAGAAGGAGATGACCATCGCCGAGCTGACCAAGCAGAAGGGTTATGCGACGGCGATCTTTGGCAAGTGGCATCTTGGTCACCTTGAGCCATTCCTTCCGCTCAACCATGGCTTTGATGAATACTTCGGGATTCCGTACTCGAACGACATGTGGCCGTACCATCCGGGTGTGCGTCATCTTCCCTTGGAAGACCGCTTGAAGAAGTGGCCGCACCTGCCCTTGTTTGAGGGTGCGAAGATCATCAACAACAAGGTGACCCCGGACGACCAACGGAAATTGACCACTCAGATCGCGGAACGCGCGGTGGATTTCATTGATCGCAATGCGAAAAAGCCGTTCTTCCTCTACGTCCCGCATCCGCAGCCCCACGTGCCGCTCTATGTTTCTGACAAGTTTGATGGCAAGACGAAGCGCGGACTTTTCGGTGATGTGATCACCGAGATCGATTGGTCGATGGGCGAAATTTTGAAGGCCTTGAAACGCAATGGAGTCGATCGCGATACGCTGGTCATCTTCACCTCGGACAATGGCCCGTGGCTTTCGTACGGCGATCACGCTGGTTCCACCGGTCCCATGCGCGAAGGGAAGGGCACGTCTTGGGAAGGCGGCGTGCGCGTTCCGTTCATTGCGCGTTGGCCGGGCCATATCCCCGCGGGCAAGACCATCAAAGAGCCGGCCATGACGATCGATATCCTCCCAACGATCGCGGGATTGATCGGCGGTTCTTTGCCGAAGCACAAGATTGACGGCAAGGACATCTGGCCGTTGTTGCAGGCGAAGTCCGGTGCCATCTCCCCACAGGAGGCCTACTGGATCTATTACGGCAACAACCAGTTGCAGGCGGTCATCAGTGGGCGATGGAAACTCGTGCTCCCGCACCGCTACCGGACGATGGCCGGCAAGCCTGGAGGCACGGGCGGGACTCCGAATCGTTACAGCAATGTCACGTTGAAGAAGCCAGAGCTTTATGACCTGATTGCTGACGTCAGCGAAACCACCGATCTGTCCACTCAATACCCCGACGTGCTCAAGCGCATGCAGGCACACGCGGCGGCGGCATATGCGGAATTGGGCGATGGTCCGCTGAAGAAGCCCGGTCACGAAATCCGTCCCGCCGGCAAGATGCCGGACGGCAGGTAATGGAGTGCGATCGGATCTTCGTCTACGGCACTTTGCGCAAGGCTTCGAGGCCGGATATTCACAATCGCTTTCTTGGGACACGTGCTGAGCTTCTCGGTCGGGGGACGGCGCGCGGCCGTTTGTGGCGTGTGAGCTGGTATCCCGCCTTGACGCAAAGTGCTGCCGGTGAACGGGTTGTGGGCGAGGTCTATCGCCTATCGGACCCTTCGTCGATGATCGCGGAACTCGATACCTTTGAGGTTTGCGATCTGAATAACCCGTCAGAATCCGAATACACCCGCGAAATCGTGACCGTCGTGCTGGAGGATGGGATCGAACTTGCCGCCTGGTGCTACTTCTTCCTCGGATCCACGGAGGGATTGTCCCACATCAAATCGGGTGATTTTACCGAGGATTGAGCCAAGGTTTTCTGTTTGAACTCAGCAGATGCGATCTGCTTACTTAACAGCACCCCAAAGCCTGATGCTCAAAAAACTGTTCTCCAAGAAAAAGCCCGAAAAGGCTCCGACCAATTTTCTCGTGATCCTCGCGGATGACTTGGGTTTCGGCGATCTCGGTTGCTACGGTTCGATGCAGATCCAGACTCCGCACATCGATGCGCTGGCTGAAGAGGGGGTTCGCTTCACGTCCTATTACTCGGGCAGTGTGACCTGTACAGGTGGACGGGCGGCCCTGTTGACCGGTTGCTATCCGCAACGAGTCGGGCTCGGCAGCAAGAACATCCCTCCGGGTGCCTTGACCGGGCTGAATCCCGAGGAACAAAACCTTGCCCACGTTCTCGGTCAAGCGGGCTACCTTACCGGTTACGTTGGCAAATGGGCGTTGGGCAGCGACCCGATGTTCAATCCGATCCAACAGGGCTTCGACTATTTCTTTGGCGTGCCGTTTTCGCACAGCTATCTCGATTCCGAGGTGGAGGATCATATCTACCTCACCTCGAACCTTCCGCTCATGGATGGCGAAGAGGAACTCGAGGACGAGACCGATCCCAAGGAACTTACTCCGCGCTTGATGGAACAGGCGGCCGAGTTCATGGAGTCCGCTGGGGACAATCCCTTCTGCCTGATCCTTTCGCACATGATTCCACATCGGCCCCTCTTGCCGATGGAGAATTTCGAAGGTGGTTCCAAGATCGGCATCTACGGCGATACTGTGCAGGAACTCGATTGGAGCGTCGGCACGATGATCGAGATCCTTAAGCAGATTGGTAAATACGAGGACACCCTCATCGTGTTCGCCTCCGACAACGGTCCCGCCATCGTGGATGAAAACAGCTCCGGCTACATCGGGGGCACGGGGCGTCCTTGGCGAGGCGGCAAGGGGCAGACGCTCGAAGGCGGTATTCGCGTTCCCTGCGTGGCACGTTTGCCGGGGCAGACGCTCGAAGGCCACGTCATCAAGGAGATCACCTGCGGCATGGACTGGCTGCCAACCTTTGCCGGATTGGCCGACATCAAGCTCGACAAGAAGAAGGATTGCGACGGCGCCGACTTGTGGCCGCTGATGACCATCGACAGTTCAGGGGCGCTCTGGGAAAAGGACCTGCTGGCGCGGAGTGAAACCGTCGAGAACCCCCACGACGAGTTTTACTACTACAAGGAAGGCCGGCTGCAATGTGTCCGCAGGGGCGAGTGGAAACTGTTGATGTACCGCTCCAACTGGGGTATCGAAAAACCGGAGAAATCGGACTACTTCCTCTTCAATCTTGACAACGATCGACTGGAGGAATCCAACGTGGCCGATCAGTTCCCCGATATCGTCGATGAACTTTCCAAGGTTGCCGACAAGGTCCGACGTGACCTCGGCGACACCATCCACAATAAGAAAGGCCGTGGCACACGAAGCTGTGGCAAGGTTGCGATGGCTTGACCCGTGCAATGGTTTCTCCTCATCCTCGTCTTGCCCGCCATCATCTGGTTACAGGGCTGCTCCAGTTCTCGTCACGCCCGCAGCATGTCGCGGCTGCCTCCTGAACGGAAGACCGTCCCTCGCGGTGAGATCCGGACGGAATCAGGTGGCAATGTTCGCCATCCTCGCGTCCTGGGGGATACGCGTACGCGGCCGCCGACCTCGCGGCAATTGCCATCGATGACCGTCAGACCCGATGCCCGGCCGCGACCCAGCGCACCGGTCATCAATCCCCAATCCGATTGGATTCCTCTGAACTACTGGGCATCCAGTCAGGGAGTGGGTTCGCTCCAGCGCGTATCCACGAATCAGTATCATCTTGCCACCCATTGGGGCACGTTCGGACTCGCTCCGAATGCGCGATACGCGATCTTCAATGGCTGGAAGATCTATCTCGGTTATCCACTGCGTCAGACCAACGGCGTGCCCTACATCCACCGGCTTGATGCCGAACGAAATCTGCGTCCGGTGGTCGGCTACTACAATCCGCTGCCGCAGCGGCGCAAGACCGTCTGCATCGACGCGGGTCACGGTGGAGCCAAGGGCGGAACCAAGAGTGTGCTCGGCAAGTTCTACGAGAAATCCTACTCGCTCGATTGGGCCTTGCGACTGCGCCCCCTGCTGGAACGCAAAGGTTGGCGCGTCATCCTCACCCGAACCGATGATCGCGACCTGACGATCGATCAACGCGTTGCCATCGCTGATAAACACCAGGCCGACTTGTTCGTGAGCCTGCATTTCAACTCTGCCGGCAAGGGCGCGAGCGGGTTGGAGACCTATTGCACGACTCCACGTGGCATGCCCTCGACGCTCAAGCGCGGTTACTCCGACCCCATGCGTCTGATTTTGCCGAACAACGCGCATGACCTCGTCAACGT
>JBMYQZ010000064.1:0-13285 GCA_049601855.1 Limisphaerales bacterium
GATTGAACGCGCTCATTCGGGCCGGATACAAAACGCTCGATCTTGAGACTTACTTCACCGCCGGTGAAAAAGAAGTCCGCGCCTGGACCATTCGCAGCGGCGATACCGCCCCTCAAGCCGCCGGCGTCATTCACACCGATTTCGAACGCGGGTTCATCAAGGCCGAGACGGTGGCCTACGACGACCTGAGTTCCTGCGGTTCCGTCGCCTCCGCGCGCGACGCCGGCAAGTATCGGATGGAAGGCAAGGACTATGTCGTCAAGGACGGCGACGTCATGCTCTTCCGCTTCAACGTCTGAAGCGCATGGCGGAATTCCGCGAGGTCGCGTGCCAGTCCGCCGCCTATGAGCAGACGGTCGCACTGCGTCGGAGCGTTCTGCTGGAGCCCTTCGGAATCGAACTCACGCCGGAAGATTGGGATGCCGAAAGCGCATTTCTTCACTTTGGAGTATTCAATCAATCCCACTTGCTGGCGTGTTGTTTCGTATCACCCGGCGACGCCAACACCGGCAAGCTGCGACAGATGGCCGTGGTCGAGGAATTTCAAGGCAAGGGTTTCGGTCGACGGTTGTTGAGGGACGTCGAGGACAACCTGGAATCCCGCGGCTACAACCGTATGATCATGGATGCCCGCAAGCCCGCGGTCGGATTTTACGACCGCCTTGGCTACCGGATTACCTCCGACGAATTTGAGCTCGTCGGTATCCCTCATTTCAGGATGGAAAAACCGCTGGCATCCGAATCCGAGTCGGCCGTGATCGTCCTCCTCGGAGCCCCTAACGAACCGGACGGCACGCTCTCCCCGATCGCCCGACATCGCTGCGAACGCGCGCTCCTTGAACATCGCCGGAATCCCGACTGGCCCATCCTGCCCACCGGCGGCTTCGGCGAACATTTCAACACGGCGCCCGAGCCGCATGGTTTCTACACGACCCAATTCCTGATCGATCAGGGCGTCAATCCTGCGTCCATTCTACCCGTCGCTGACAGCTGTTACACCAAGGACGATGCCGACAAAGCCAAACCGATCTTGGAGTCCACCGGGTTGAAACGCCTGATTCTGGTCACGTCGGAATTCCACGCCCAACGAGCCTCGCGCATTTTCAAAACTGCGTTTCCCAAATGGCGCATCGATCTATCCTGCGCCCTCACCGAACTGCCCCGGGCCGAACTGAGCCATCTCCGCTCACACGAGAAGAAAGCACTCAAACGCCTCGCCTAAGCCGCCTCACTCGCGCCCGAACAGCTCGGGGGCGATGCATTCGGCGAGTTCCTGCGCACGGGCCATGACGTCCATCGAGGATTCGCAACTCAACGAGTTGGTCGCGAGATCGATTGCTTCGCTCATACTCAGGCGACGAATCAGATACTTCAGTTCCGGCACCCGCGCGGAAGTGGCGCTGAGCTCGTCGACGCCGAGTCCGAGGAGGATCGGAGCCATCACCGGGTCGCTGGCCATCTCTCCGCACACGGCCACGGGCACACCGTTGCGATGGCCCGCATCTACGGTCATTTTGATCAGGCGAAGGATGGCGGGATGTCCAGGGTCATACAGATAAGCGACCTTCTCGTTCATCCGATCCGCGGCCAAGGCGTATTGGATCAGGTCATTGGTCCCGATGCTGAAGAAGTCGCAACGCTTGGCGAGCACATCGGCGACCATCACGGCCGACGGCACTTCAATCATGGTACCGACCTTGATGTCGGGATCGAATTCGAGTCCCTCTTCACGCAACTCATCCTTGTACGCTTCCAGTCGATGATTGGAATCTTCGAGTTCCTCGACGCCGGAAATCATCGGGTACATCACGCGGACATTGCCCTCGGCACTGGCGCGGAGAATTGCCCGCAGTTGCGTACGAAAGATACTGTCTTCTTCCAGACAAAAGCGAATCGCCCGCCAACCCAGGAACGGGTTCATCTCGGGGGAGTCCTGTTCCATCTGATAATGCACGGGAAGCTTGTCTCCCCCGATATCAAGCGTACGGATGACAACGGGATGCGGCTTGAGCGAACGGGCCGCCTCGCGGTAGGCGTCAACCTGTTCCTCTTCCGTCGGCAGATTGCGGCGATTGAGAAAGAGATATTCTGTGCGAAAGAGTCCGACGCCTTCGGCGCCGGCGGTGCGAACCTGCGGGCAGTCTTCCACCCCTTCTACATTGGCGGTGATGTGAACATTGACCTTATCGAGCGTGACCGCCGGCAGTGACTGGATCTCGCGAAGTCGATCTTCGACCTGTTTCTCGCGTTCCTTGAGTTGACCATATTCGTAAAGCGTCTGCTCGCTCGGATTGACGACGATCACGCCGTTGTAACCATCGAGCAAAACCGTTTCACCGGTGTGTAACTCGCGACTCGCGGAGTGCAGTCCAACCACCGCTGGAATCCGCAGTGAGCTCGCCAAGATCGCGGTGTGCGAGGTCTTCCCCCCCACGTCAGTTCCAAACCCAAGGACCATCTCCTTGTCGAGCATCGCGGTGGTCGACGGCGCCAGGTCGTGGCTGACGATGATGTGCGGTTCAGACAAATGACTCAGGTCCTCGCCAGTTTCCCCGCCCATCAGATTGTTAAGCACGCGGTTCTTCACATCGCGCAGATCGCTCGCGCGTTCGGCGAGGTACTCATCGGCGATCGACTCCAGCGTCTGGGCGTAGTTCTCGGCAATCGTGGAAAACGCATATTCGGCAACCACCTGTTCCCCCTCGATCAGGTTCACAACCTGCGTGAGCATCGAGGGATCATCGAGCACAAGCAGGTGGGCGTCAAAAATCCCGGCATCCGCCTCGCCGATGGCTTCCTTCATCTTGGCGTGGATCTGCTGCAGTTGTTGGCGGGTCTTCAACAACGCCGCTTCAAAGCGCTCCAACTGCGCCGGGACTTCTTCCGGCGGCGTCGTCTGCTTTTCGATCTGCGCCGGCGGTCCGCCAATCACCAGCACCTTGCCAACGCAAACCCCACGCGACGCTCCGATACCGGTCAGTTTCTTTTCTACAGGTGTCTCTGCCTCTGACACGGCGTGAGTAAACCGCAGCAGGTTCCGTTTTGAAATCAATAATTGGAAACGAATGCGTGCTGGACTCCACCGATTTCGCTAACGTCGCGTCTTGAGCGCGGATCGCCACATCCGAAACCTCGCCCTTGTCGGGTTCATGGGCGTGGGTAAATCCACCGTCGGCCGCCAGTTGGCCAGCGAGTTGGAATTTACGTTTGTCGATACCGATGAGCTCATCGAGGAACGCACCGGTATGCCGATCAGCGAAATCTTCGAGCAACACGGTGAAGCCGCCTTCCGCGATCTTGAGCGCAAGCTGCTCGAAGAAATGAAGGACTGGAAGGACAAGGTTATTGCCACCGGTGGCGGACTGGTCGCGCAGCCCGGAAATCTCGACGCCTTGAAAGAGACTGCCTTGGTGGTCTGTCTCTGGGCCAGACCCAACACAATTCACAATCGCACCAAGCACCAGACCCACCGCCCGATTCTGCAGACCGAAGATCCGGAGGCCAAGATTCGCGCACTCCTCGCCGAACGAGAACCTTTCTACAAACAGGCCGATCTCCTGGTCAGCACGGAGTTGCGCCCGGTCCGCGAAATCGCCGGCAACGTGGCGCATCACTTTCGACAGACCCGCAACAGCGAGAACGGGACGTGAAGGAGAACATCCGAGATCGTGCGCGGCAGCTCGGTTTCGACGATTGCCGTTTCACCACCGCCGCCCCCCCGGATCATGGCGACGCCTATCAGCATTGGCTCGACGAAGGACGACACGGCGAACTCGGATGGCTGGAACGCAATGCGCACAAACGTCTGGATCCGACCGAGATTGTCCCCGGTGCCAAGTCCATCATCTGCCTGACGTCGTCATACTCCGGCGATACCAACAACGGCGAGTCCGGCCCCATTGCCCGCTACGCCCGCTACCGGGACTATCACGACGTCATCGCGGAGCCGTTGAAAGAACTCACCACCTATGTCAACGAACAACTCGGCGAAGAACCTCGTTCGAAAGCCTCGCTTTGGTACACCGACACCGGTCCGATTCTCGAGCGGGACGCCGCCCAACGCGCCGGACTCGGCTTCGTAGGCAAACACACCAATCTGATCAGTCGGCAAAACGGCAACTGGATTTTCCTCAGCGAGATCATCACCCGCCTCGAAATCGAGCCTGATCCGCCGGGACACAACCGCTGCGGCAAATGTACCGCGTGTATCGACACCTGCCCGACCCGCGCCATCATCGCGCCCTTCGAACTCGATGCCCGCCGTTGCCTTTCCTACCTCACGATCGAATTGAAGGGATCTATTCCCGAGGAATTCCGCCCCGCTATCGGGCACCGCATTTACGGTTGCGACGACTGCCTGGAGGTGTGTCCATGGAATCGTTTTGCCAAAGCAGGCCGGACGATGCGCGAGCACGAACGGGAAGATCTGAAATCACCGGACTTGATCGAACTCCTCGCCCTCGATGAAACCGCTTTTCGGGAACGCTTTCGCGGCACCCCGATGTTCCGCACCAAGCGCCGCGGCGTCTTGCGCAACGTCTGCGTCGCACTGGGGAACACGGCGGGAAGAGAATCTCTCCCCGCCTTGGAAACAGCCCGGCAGGATGCCGAAGCACTCATCGCCGAACACGCGGATTGGGCCATCCGACAAATCGAAACGCGATCCACCTAGCAACCTGCTAGACCTCGACCACTCCCTTGCGAATGGCAAAGCGGATGATGTCCGTCTGCGAGTTGCAACCGAGCTTGCGCATGAGGTTCGTGCGGTGCGTCTCCGCCGTGCGTGGGCTGATGAAAAGCTCGGTGGCGATCTTGGGCGTCGTGTTCCCCTTCGCGATCAGTTTCATGACCACGCGTTCGCGTTCAGTCAGCGTATCGTAGATGTCGCGATCCCGTTCGCCCCGTCGAATGCTTCCCGCCAGGTTGGCCACCTCATCGCACACATAAACACGCCCCGACGCGACCGTGCGAATGGCCCGCAACAATTCGCCAGCGCTGTTCAGCTTGAGCAGGTAACCGTCCGCTCCATTGAACATCGCCTCGCGCACAAACGGTTCGTCCGCATGCCCGGTAAGTACCAGGATCCGCGTGTCCGCAAACCTCTGTGCGACCTCGCTGATCACTTCGAGACCGTGCTTTTGTTCGATCACCAAATCGAGCACGAGCACATCCGGCTTCAAACGCTCGACGGCGAGCACCGCGTCTTTGCCGTTATCCACCTCGTCCACGAGATTCAGATCACCAGCCGGATTCAAGATCAGACGGATACCGTCTCGGAATAGTTGGTGGTCATCGGCAAGAACGACTTTCAGCATCCGTTCTTCAGACATCGGGAACCTTTCTGGTTGTTGGACAAACGGCGCATGGAGAGATCGGGCCATTTGTATTGGTTTGGTTGGTTCATTGGAGCACTCACGAGGGCAGGAATTCAATCAAACAATTCCGCGGCGGCATCAATGCATTGCCAAATCCAGTCCGCCAATTACCGTGCCGTCACCGACCGTGCGCAAATACCTTCACGTCTTCAACATCGGCATCCAGAACACGCTGGTGTATCGCGCGAACTTTCTTTTTCGAGCGACGTTCGGATTGGTGCCATTGATGGCAATGTTGTTCGTCTGGCGGACGATCTACGAAGGAAAGGGAGAAGGAGGAGATGTGGCAGGTTACCAGTTGTCCCACATGATTTCTTATTACCTGATCGTAACATTGGTCGACATGACGACCGCGGTAACGGAGGACGATTGGCAGATCGCCGCTGATATCCGCGAAGGAACGATCAGCCAATTCCTGCTCAAGCCGATCGATTTTCTCAGATACCGACTGGTGCTCTTCTTCGCGGGCCGTTCGGTCTACACGGTCTGCGCGATCGTCCCAGTGGGGGTTTTCATATTCTGTCTGCGCGAACACTTTCTCTGGCCTCCCGACGCGGTGGCCTGCGGATGGTTTCTCTTGTCGATCACACTCACGGCACTGCTGCAGTTTCTCATCAGCTACACGATGGCGTTGTTGGCATTTTGGATCCTCGAAGTGGCCACACTCATCTTCATCGTCTACGCCTTTGAGTACGTGGCGGGCGGACACATGTTCCCCTTAGACATCCTTCCACCGGTCTTGCAGAACGTGCTGGAATTCACGCCTTTCCCCTACCTGCTCTACTTTCCCGTCAGCATCTATCTCGGCCGGGTAAACGAAGCGGAGATCATCTCGGGGATATGTATCCAGGCCACCTGGCTTTTGCTCGCCTACCTGCTGGCGCGCTTCGTCTGGTCACGCGGCATTCGAAAATACGGGGCCTACGGAGGATGAATGCGCCCGACCCCAATCGCACGACCTCGTGGCGCAGCTACGCCAGCATCTATGGCGCCATGTGGCGCAACAGCGTCGTACGCGAGATGTCCTTCAAGACCAACTTTCTGCTCTGGATCTTCGTGGAAAGCCTGTGGTTCGCCATGCAACTGGTGTTCATCAACGTGCTCTACCTGCACACCGACAGCATTGGCACCTGGACCAAATGGCAGGTCGTCATGCTCATGGGTGCCAGCCATTTCATTCAACAGATCTTTCAGGCCTTCTTCGTCTCAAACCTCACCGAACTCTCCGAAAACATCCGCACCGGCAAACTCGATTTCATACTCCTGCTGCCGGTAAACACGCGTTTCCTCGTCTCCCTGCGGCAGGTCGATCTCGGTGGCTTCGTCAATGCCTGCTCCGCGATGGCCGTAATGATCTATGCCTCGTACCGGTTGAACTACATGCCTGGTCTCCCGCAGATCCTCGGATTCCTCTTACTGGTCGTCTTTGGTATTGCGATCCACCTCTCCCTGATGACCATGCTCGCCTGCATCAGCTTCTGGACCGTGCGCGCGCAGAACATCGTCTGGGGCTACTACAATCTCTTCAACCTCGCCCGCCTCCCCGATGAGGCTTTTCGTGGCGTATTCAAAGCCGTTTTCACCTTTGTGCTCCCCATGCTCCTCGTCTCCAACGTCCCGGTAAGAGTCCTGATCAACAAGATCGCCTCCCCGCTTGAATGCCTGCCCTTGATCAGCCTCGGCTTCGCCCTGCTCCTCGTATCCGAACTCTTCTGGCGCTTCGCCCTGACCCGTTATACCAGCGCCAGTTCCTGATTCACGCTACGGATTAAGGCGAAGGAAGGTTGGGAATCGTGGGAGTCTATTCTTGGTCAGACCACGATAGCGGTAGGTCACCGTGCTGCCGATCGGAGGCGGCGATTGGCGTTCTGCCTTGCTGAATCCGGAGCCGATGGAAAACTCACGACCATCCGAGGTCTTCACGCGAACGGATCCCATCATGCCGTCATAGCGCCCTTGCCCTGGCTTGTGTCCGATCACCTCCGCTTCGCCGATACTATGCGGTTTGACTTTCAGCAGGGTTGACGAATAACCGGCTTCGTAGGCGGAGCGGGGTTGTCGAATCATCAGGCCTTCCCCACCGGATTCAACTATGCGGTCGCGACGAGCCAGCAGATGCTCCACACCCGTACAGAGTGTCTGAGGCACGCGTTTCAAGTGCTTTGCGTTCCGCGGGATCACATTTCGTACGAACTCCATTCGTTGCTCGAACATCCCGGTGGCCTTGGGTGCGTCAAAGATCATGTATCGGATTTCACGCCACCGTTCATCCGGCTTTTGCGTCCGCACCACACTAACAGTGTCT
Source organism: Limisphaerales bacterium (assembly GCA_049601855.1). Lineage (GTDB taxonomy): Bacteria > Verrucomicrobiota > Verrucomicrobiia > Limisphaerales > JAYPXF01. The sequence goes on from JBMYQZ010000064.1 coordinate 7,681, forward strand.
TCGAAACGTCCTCGGCCGAGCCAGAGTTCACCGTCGAGTTCGATTCCCTTCGGCAACTCCTTGAGGAAATAATCCGGCGCAGATATCTCATTCCCGCCGCGCGTCCACAACTGCTCTCCATCCCAATGCGCGCGAACACCGTCGTATTTCTCACTGATCAACCAACCCCTTGGATCCATCGACTGATCCCACGATTTCGCCAAGAGCAATCGCGTCGGAGCATCCCCGGCAGAAGTCTGCAAAACGATGGCAGCGAGCGTTATCCAGAGGGTCCCCAGCTGCACCAACCCTTTCCCCACGAGCGGTTTCATGTCGGACATCATGCCCCGAAATCCTCCGCGCGCAACCGCAATCCCTCTTGCTGGAAGCCCTGAGAAATGTCACAAGAACGCCGCCTCGTGACGTCAGAAGAACGCCAAAAACGGATTTTCGAATATCTCCAAAAAGTGGAGTTCGCCTCCTTGGAAGACCTGTCAAATCAACTCGATGTGTCCGTCAGCACCGTGCGCCGCGACGTCACGAGCCTGGAAGACAGCGGCAAGCTCAAGCGCACTCATGGTGGCGCCCGTCTCGCAAACCCGGAATCGGATGAGTTCGCCTTCAAGGCACGTGACACCCACCAATTGGACGAGAAGGAAGCCATTGGCCAGGCGGTCGCGAATTTGATCGGCCTGAATCAAACGGTGATCATGGATGCCGGTTCCACCGTTTACCACGCCGCCAAGTATCTTGAACCCAAGACACCGCACATCATCACAAACTCGCTTCCCATCGCGAATCATTTCGCCGCCAACAATCAGGCGGAAGTGATCTTGTCCGGCGGTGTGATGTATCCACGTCTGGGTGTCATGGTCGGCCCCTTGGCCATCCGCGCCTTTTCAGAAATCAATGCTGATGTCGCGGTGATGGGAGCTGGCGGAATCACGGAAGAGGGTATCAGCAATTCCCACGTCCTGCTCATCGACATCCAACTCGCGATGATTCGCGCCGCGCGCAAGACGATCTTCTGCCTCGACTCGACCAAGATCGGGAGGCAGTCCCTGACGCGACTCTGCGGCTTGGACCAGATCGACACGATTGTCACTGACTCCAGGGCGCCGCAGGAGATGATCGAACATATCCAGTCACGTGACGTGACCGTGATCGTCGCTTGAATCTTGCGGCCTCCCGTTGCTCGGGCTAAACAACCCGGATGTTCCGCAAATTAGTGCAGATGGCCGCGGCCTTGGCCGTGGTCACCGGATCGGGCAATGGCTTGGCCGCCGACAAGAAGGACGAACGGTACTCGCCGCAGATCGCCGAGTTCGTGAAAAACTTCACTCCCGGCGGGGCCCTTCCCGATGGTTCCGCGACTCCGACGCCTCAGGAATCGATCGCCCTGTTCGCGGTGGCCGATGGCATCAAGGTGGATGCGCCCCTGCACGAACCGGAGGTCGCCCAGTCGTTGAACATGTCGTTCGACGAACGCGGACGGCTATGGGTCGTGCAATATCTGCAATACCCCTACCCCGCCGGTTTGAAAGTCGTGAAATACGACAAATATCTGCGAGCGGTTTTCGACAAGGTTCCGCCTCCCCCACCCCATCACACCCGCGGCAAGGACAAGGTGACGATTCACGAAGACACCGATGGCGATGGTGAATTCGACCAGCACAAGACCTTCGTCGACGGACTCAACATGGCACGCAGCGTGATCACCGGTCGCGGCGGTGCGTGGGTGCTGATGCCGCCCTACCTGCTCTTCTATCCCGATCGCAATCGCGATGATGTTCCCGACGGCGATCCGGTAGTGCACCTTGAAGGCTTTGGTCTCGAAGATACCCACTCCGGCGCGAACAGTCTTCGCTGGGGACCGGATGGCTGGATCTACGGCGCGCACGGAAGCACCTGCACGGCGGACATCAAGGGTGTCAAATTCCTCGGCCAGGCCATCTGGCGTTATCATCCGGAAACGCAACGCTTCGAGGTATTCGCCGAAGGCGGCGGCAACACCTACAGTCTCGACTTTGACAAGAACGGCCGCGTGTTCTCCGGCTCCAATTACGGCAAGACGCGTGGCTTGCATTACCCGCAAGGCGGGGCCTTCATCAAGGGCTGGGGCAAGCACGGCCCCCTGATGAATCCTTATTCCTTTGGCTGGTTCGAACACATGAAGCACCAGGGTTACTCCCCGCGCTTCGCGCAGACCATGATCGTCTATGAAGGCGGCGAAATCCCGCAATTGGAAGGACAGATCGTCGCCGGCATGGCGCTGACCAGTCGCGTCCAGGCCAGCAAACTCAGCCGCGACACTTCATCGTTTCAAACCAAGGACACCGACGTGTTGATCAACTCGACCAATCGCTGGTTTCGCCCGGTTGACACCAAGGCCGGCCCCGACGGAGCCATCTACATCGCCGATTGGTGCGACAGTCGCTTGAGCCACCTCGATCCGCGCGACACTTGGAGCAAGACCACCGGTCGCATCTATCGCCTGCGCGACAAGAATCACAAACCACAGAAGCGCTTCGACTACGGCAATGCTTCCAACGGTCAACTGCTGAAGACATTGGAACATCCAAACAAGTGGCATCGCCAGACGGCCCTGCGTGTTCTGCACGATCGCCGCGACCGCTCCCTGCTACCGCGATTGAATCGTCTGGTCGCCAAGGAAAAGGGTCAGTTGGCTCTCGAAGCTTTCTGGGCAGTAAACGCCTGCGGCGGCTTCACCGAGAAGTTTGCCACGCAATGTCTGAGCCACGAGAACCCGATGATTCGCTTTTGGACGACCCGCCTCATCGGTGATGACGACGCCGCCTCAGACAAACTCAAGAATCGCGTCCTTGCACTCGCCAAACGCGAACGGGTCGACGAGGTGCGAGTGCAAATCGCCAGCACCGCCAAACGTCTGCCCGCGAAGAACAGCCTCCCCATCGTTCGCAATCTGATCACGGCCGAGAAAGACGCCGACGATATTCACATTCCCCTGCTCGTCTGGTGGGCCTTGGAGAACAAGGCCGCCTCCCATCGCAGTCAGATCGAAAGCATGCTCGAGGACAGCACACTTTGGGAAACCCCGATCGGCAGCCGCTTCATCATCTCCCGTCTCGGACAGCGTTATACGGCAGAACGTAGTGACGACAACCTGCGTACCGCTGCCAAGCTGATTGGACTCGCCCCATCCGACCAGGCCCTCGACAAGCTGATCGAAGGCATGGACAAAGGCCTGCAGGGCGATCCGGTGAAATCTGTCCCCAAGGAAATGCAGCAGCAGATCGCGCGTTTGTGGAAGGAGCGCAAACACGACGCCCGCCTGATCACCGTTGCCGCCCGTCTCAAACATGGGCCCGCCCTCGAGAAAGCGCTGGTTCGGGTCGTCAATCGGGAGGGCAGTTCCTCCGAGCAAAGCGCCCTGATCAAGCTGGTTGCTGATCAACGTGACAAATCCACCATCCCGACCTTCATGAGTCTCCTACGCCAGGAGAAGAACAGTCGACGTCAGATCGAGTTGATCCAGGCCCTCAGCCGTTTTTACACCACGCGCATCGCAGACCTGTTCATCGAGAGCTTGCCGAATTGGAGTGCATCCACCCGCGTCGCCGCCGTCAATGCCCTCGCCAGCCGCCTCGAATGGTCACAACTCCTCCTCGACGCAGTCGATCTCGACCACGTCCGCACCGAATGGATCAGCATCGGGAACCTGATCTCGATCCAGGAATACGGCTGCGACCACTGCAACGGAATCATCTCCAAGCACTGGGGCCGTCTCCGGCAATCAAGCGAGGAGAAACAAAAGGAAATCGCCCGCGTCAAACGCCTCCTCGCCAAGGGCAAGGGCGATGTAAAGAAAGGCGAGGAGTTGTTCAAGATGGTCTGCTCGACCTGCCACCGCCTCGGCAAGACCGGCAAGCACATCGGCCCCAATCTGACCGGTTACGAACGCGACAATCTCAACTTCATCATCCCGGCCATCGTGGACCCGAGCCTGGCCATTCGGGAGGAATACACCACCTTCAATCTGCTCACCAAGGACGGTCAGAGCTTGACTGGATTCCTCTCACGAAACGATCCTCGCTCGATCACGTTCATGGACTTGACCGGCAGCAAACAAGTCATCGCCCGCCACAACATTGCCAATCTGGCGGCGTCGCAAACCTCCCTGATGCCCGAGGGGCTGACCACGGCGTTGACCGACGAACAACTGCGCGACCTGCTCGCCTTCTTCATCACGCACCCCGCGAAGACGCTATGATCCTCGCGCTTCGACTCGTCCTGGTTCTTGCGTTCTTTGGTGCCACCATCTGGTTCGGCTTTGCCACGTACCGCGATTACTCCATGCTCATGCTGGAGTCGGTCGAGGGAGAAGAGGTCGAATCCAAGCAAAAGGCCGCCATGGAAACCCGGTTTCAAAAAGCCGTCGATGCCCAGGAAGAGACGGATGCGAACGACGGGGGCATCGTCGATCTCTTCGACGAAGATGAGGAAGAATTGCTTCGCGGCGTTCGCCAGAACAAGAAGGTGAGCAAACATTACGTCCGCCTGCTTGGCAATGGGATCGCCTTCGCCGTGCTGCTCGTGATCACCGGCTTCGGCTTTGCCCACCAACTAGGTGACGTCCTCCGCTTCGATTTCGGCAAGAAGGTTTCCTACGTCGAAGAAGTCTCCGACGACCGCGAGTTGTATGAGAAAGGCGAGTACCTGTTGATGAAGGGCAAGCACATCGACGGCATCGAAGTGCTCCGCAAGGTCCTCGAGATGGATCCCAATCACTTCGAGGCCCAACTGAGCATTGCCGAAACCTACGACAAAAAGCTCGAAAACTACCAGGTCGCAGCCGAGGAATACGAGGCGACCCTGAAACACGAATTTAGCCCCGAACGCTGGTCCTGGGTCTCCGTCCGCCTCAGCAATATCTATTCGGGCAAACTCGGCGACACCAACAGCGCCATCCGTCACATGCGGATCCTGGTGGACAAACACCCCAACACAGGCGGCGCCATGAAAGTCGCCAAACGCCTGGCCATGGTCGACGCGCATCGGGCCGGCAGGCGCGCCTGAGCATAGGTTGATCGCCCTTCACGCCCCGACACTTCACACGTCAATAATCGGCCCCGCATCCGGCTCGTCCTTGTCATAAGGTTTGGCCTTGGATTTCTCCTTCTTTAGCAGCCAATCCTCAATGTCCGGATGCTTGTTCTGGAACATCTTTTCGCGCCGCCGCTCACTCCAATCCCGCAATTCCACCGTCGCCCGACAAATGGCGAGCACGAAGATGAGCAGGTTCAAGAACAGCCAAAACGCATGCATGCATCAGGGCAGACGCACCGCGCGCGTCCAGAGTTCGGTCAGGATGCTTCAGCCTTATTGTCCTCGTCCGGTTTCCGGCCACCGCCACGAAACAACACAAGGAAGATCAACAAGACCACACCGGCGAAGATGGCCGGCTTGCCCCAGAGTGGCTTCCACTCGACGGCTTTCAGTCCGCCCTTGGCGGCCTTGTCCCGCTCTGCCTGCATTCTGGTGATTTCGCCAAAGATCTGCTCCGCCAGCGCGGCGCGCAGTAGCGGATCCTCGATCGCCAACACCTCCCCTAGAAGCTCTCTAAACAACAGATTTGCGTCTTTGA
>JBMYQZ010000065.1:0-4129 GCA_049601855.1 Limisphaerales bacterium
TCGCAGAGCTGTTCGGACTCTTCCTTGGTGATGTGGCGTCCGACGTATTGGATGACCCGGGTGCCGCTGGGGATGGCCTTGCGGGCGAAGGCGCCGCGGCCTTCGATGCGGGAATATCGAAAGTGCAGCCAATCCGTGGGATCACTCACCTCGATGTGGGCATCCTCATCGGGGCATCCATCGCGTTTGGATTTGAATTCTTTGACGGTGCTCACTTTTCCGTTCTTCTTCCGCTTGTCTTTCTTGCGCTTTTTCTTGTCGTCTTTTTTGCGCTGCTTTTTGTCTTTGTTTTTCTTGCCCATGTTTTCCCGTAGACCCGGTTCAAATTGGGCGCAGAGCCTGTCATTTTGTGAGGCTCGAAGTCAATGACCTGCGGGTCGAATCCAAACGTTTTGGCGAACCTGTCCCACGGGGCATCGATCTGAATGCGCTTCTTGGTAAACGGATGGGTAAGCGAAAGGGAGACGGCGCGCAGGCCCAGCAGGTCATCGTGTTGGATGTGCTTGTTCCGATGGTAGAGAGGGTCGCCGAGAATTGGGTAACCGGCCTCGGCGAGGTGGACGCGAATCTGATGGGTGCGGCCGGAGACGGGTTCGCAGGCGATCAACGACTGGCCGTTCTCGTGCGCGATGAGTTGGAACTGGGTTTCGGCGGCTTTGCCGTCGCGTTTGTGCGGACGGACTTTGCCGGACTTCTTGTCCAAGGGTAGGAGGGCGAGTCGACTCGTCCAGGTTTCGCGCTCAGGTTTTCCTTTCACCGCGGCGAGATAGATCTTCCGCGTGGCTCCGTGGGAGAAACATTGGCTCAAAGGCGCGACGGCACCTTTGTTGCGGGCCAGCAACAACACGCCGCTGGTGGGGGCGTCGAGTCGATGGACGTAGCGGACAAAGCGGATGTTGCGGCTGCGAGCCCATTGATCGCCGGCGACGACGGAACCCATGAGCAGGGCATGAAGGTTCTGGCTGATGCGCCGGGCAAATTCCGGAGCCAGTTGCCAGCCGACGGGTTTGTCGATGGCGAGAATGGCGCGGTCCTCGAAGAGGATCGGAATGCGCAGGCCGGGTAGGCGGATTTCGGGGTTGCGTGGCATCAGGGATTGAGAACGATCTTGCCGGACAACGTGCCGGAAAGGCCGATGGTGTTCTCCTCTTGGAGCTGGTGGGCGGCGGCGGCTTCTTCCAACGGGAGGACGCGGTCGATGTTGGCCTTGAGCTTCCCGGCAGCGAGCCAGCGATTGAGATCCTCGCCACAATGTTTCTGTTCGGCGGCGCTGTAGTTGAACATTGCGAAACCGTGGAGTTCGCAGTTCTTCACGTAGAACGGACCGACCGGGAACACCGGCTTGGCTTCCCGTCCCGCCATGACGATGAAGCGCCCGCCTTTGGCCAGCAGCGGCACACTGCCTTCGAAATCGGCTTCGCGGCGGGTTTCCCAAAATACTTTCACGCCGTCCGGAGCGAAGTCGGTGACTGCCTTCGCCACGTCGGTGGTCCGATAATTGATCGCGGCGTCCGCTCCGAATTCCCGGCACTTGGCGACGCGTTCATCGCTGCCGGCGGTGGTGATCACCCGCGCGCCGATGGCCTTGGCGATCTGGACGACCATGGAACCCACGCCGCCGGCACCGCCATTGACGAACACGGTTTCTCCGGCCTGCAATCGGGCGCGGAGAACCAGACCGATATGCGCCGTGATTCCGACCAAGGCAATGGATGCGGCGTCTTCGTCGGAAGCATTCTCCGGCGTTCGGTGCAACCATTCGGATTTGAGCGAGGCGTATTCGGACGAAGTGCCTTGCTTGCCGAATGTGCCTTGATTGGCGGCCCAAACGCGGTCTCCGGGTTGAAAATCATTCACACCTTCGCCGACGGATTCGACCGTCCCTGCCAGATCACAACCGACGACATAGGGTTTGGGCAGATCCATCGCGACCATGCCGGAGCGGATGTAGGTGTCGATGGGGTTCACCGAGGCGGCTCCGGTCTTGATCAGCACCTCGCCCGCGGCGGGTGAGGGCATCGGGAGGTCGCCGATAATGATGTTGTCGGCCGGGCCGGTTTCGTTGATGAACGCTGCTTTCACGGTGCGATAGTGGGGCGATTCGTGGCTAAAGGTCGAGGATCAGCTTGGCGGCGCGATCGGGGGCGCCGGGTTTGCCGAGCGTGGCGACGAGATCCTTGAGCTTCTGCTGACAAGCGGTTCGCTTGGATTGGTTGTTGAGAAACTCAGTGACGGCCGCTGCCAGATTTTCGGGCGTCGCGTCGTCTTGCACGAACTCTGGGAAAACTTCTTCATTCGCCAGCAGGTTCGGCATGGAGAGATATGGGACGGTGACGACCCGTTTGCCGATGGCGTAGGTCAAAGCCGAGGTCTGGTAAAAGGTCACCGTCGGCACACCGAACAACGCGCACTCAAGCGTGATCGTGCCGGTCTTGGAAAGTGCCACCGTGGCTTCGTTGAGAATCGTGGCCGGTTTGCCGACCGAGGCCGAGCAGTTGGGAATCTGGTCGATGAACGGCTGAGCCAACTGCAGCGCTTCTTCACTTGGCAACAACATGCGAAAGGACACGGAGTCCCCGATCCGCCTGGCCGCCTCGACGATGGTCGGAAGGTGTTTGCGCAATTCTCCCTGTCGGCTACCGGGCATCAAGGCCACGACGGGCGATTCTGGAGAGCGCTTGGTCATCCGATGACGCCCCACAATGGGATGACCCACGAAGTTGACCGGGAAATCGGGCAGTCTTTGATTCCACCACGCTTTTTCGAACGGGAGGATGCAGAGCAATTGGTCAAAATTCTTTGCCAGATTGTCGGCCCGACCGGGACGCGAGGCCCAGACTTGCGGCGAAACGAATTGCACGAGCTTGGGCCGCCATTCGAGGTGTGCGAGGTGGTGCCGATGATAATCGCGCAGGGCTGCGGCGAAGCGGCTATTGAATCCTCCGAAATCGACGCAGACGATCACATCCGGCTTCCGCTCGATCGCGAGCACAAGGAGCTCGTGAAGCATTTGGCGAAACTCGAAGTACTTGCGGATCGCCTCCCACAAACCAATGACCGCGTGTTGGGTCATGTCGAGCGCGAGATCAACTCCGGCGGCAATCATCTGCGAACCACCAGCCCCGAAACACTCGATTTGCGGGTCACGCTTCCTGAGTGCCGTGACGAGTTCGGCGGCCAGCAAGTCACCGCTCGCTTCGCCCGCAATCAGCATGACCTTCCGCCCGCTCATTCCGCCTTCGCGTCCAATGCCTGAATCTGCTCCGTGATCTCGAAGGCGAGGTCGAGTGCCTGTTTGGCCGAGGCACCGCTGACGAGCGGGGTCTGCTTTTCACGCACGCATTCGACGAAGTGTTGGAGTTCCAGTTTGAGCGGTTCGTCCTTCTCGATGGGCACGGGTTCACGGACGATTTTCTTCCCGGCGAATTCGCTGACGATCGCGGAGTCCTTTGCGGAGAAGAGTTTCTTGAGCAGCGAACTTTCCTGCTCATCCTGGTGACCAAGGCGATAGAGGTAGCCTTCCTGCGCCTGGTAATCGAGGGAGATGTAGCTCGGTTGATCGCCGGCGCTAAAGACGCGGATCTTGCGCAGCTTCTCCGGGCTGACGCGACTCACGGTGACATTCGCGACACAACCGTTTTCGAACTTGAGTCGGGCGTTGGCGATGTCCTCGGACTTGGATAGCACGGGGATGCCGACCGCATCGACGCTTTGCACCGGGGATTTCACGAAGGCCAGCACGATGTCGAGGTCGTGGATCATCAGGTCCAGGACCACGCCGATGTCGATGCTCCGTTTGGGATAGGGAGAAAGGCGATGGGTCTCGATGAAGCGAGGTTGTGGTGCGGCTTTCTCGAGGAAAGACAGAACCGGGTTGAAACGTTCGACGTGGCCAACTTGCAGAACGAGATTGTGATCGTGCGCGAGTTGGACGAGGCGATTCGCCTGCTCGCTGTTGTCGGTCATCGGTTTCTCCACCAGCACGTGTTTGCCAATCTCCAGCAGCTTTTCGGCGATCTCGAAATGCGTGACCGTTGGGGTCACGATGCTGAGGGCGTCCGCTAATTCAGCCGCGGCCTCGATGGTTGCGTGAACAGACGTGCCGTGCCGGCTCGCGATGTTCTTGGCC
>JBMYQZ010000065.1:4139-4396 GCA_049601855.1 Limisphaerales bacterium
AGACCCCGGTCAATTCGATGGCTCCCGTGTTTGCCAGCTGCGAGTAAATGCGCGCGTGATGCTGCCCGAGCGCGCCGACGCCGATCACGGCGATGCGGAGGGGAGAATTACTTGGTTTGTGCGCCACGAGCGCAGTCTAGATACCTCAGGCGGCAACTTCGATCTTTTCTGTCCTCGCCCGGATAACTAACGTCCTTTCCGTGCTGGTTCTGGTATACATCGCGGCGATCGTGGCCGCCTATTTCGTTGGCTCCATT
>JBMYQZ010000065.1:4406-13214 GCA_049601855.1 Limisphaerales bacterium
CCACCGGGTTCCTGGTGGCGAAGGCCAAGGGAGTTGATATCCGTGAAGTCGGCAGCGGGAACATCGGGGCGACGAACGTCTTTCGGATCTTGGGGAAAGCTGCCGGGATTTTCGTGCTGTTGGTAGATGCGGCCAAGGGTGTGTTGCCAGTGCTCTTTCTGCCGCTGGTGGCCTCGAAGCTGGACCCGTCGGTCAATCTGGAATGGCTGAAGATTGGTTGCGGGATCGGGGCGATCATGGGGCACAATTACACCTGCTGGTTGCGCTTCAAGGGCGGGAAGGGGATTGCGACCAGCGCGGGGGTTTTTGGGGCACTGACGCCGATGCCGCTTTTGATCGCCTTGGTCAGCTGGATCGTTTTCTTCGCTCTCACACGTTACGTGTCATTTGCTTCGATTGTCTCGGCCGTCGCTTTGCCGGCGGCAACGTGGGTGCAGCCCTTTAGTCTGCCGCTTCGCGTGGTCACCACGATCATTGGTGCGCTGGCGATCTACAAGCATCGGGCGAATATTCAGCGATTGCTCGCCGGGACGGAGCATCGAGTGGGTGACAAGAAGAAGGAGGAGTCGGCATGAAGGTTGCAGTGTTGGGTGCGGGCGCCTTTGGAACGGCGATGGCGAAAGTTCTCTGTGACAACGATCACGAGGTGAAGTTATGGGGGCACGTGCCGGCCTTTCTGGAGGAACTGAAATCGGCCGGCCGGAATGAAAAGTATCTGCCGGGGATAGAACTACCGATCCAGCTCGGGTTCGAAGCGGATATTGCCGTGGCAGTGGACGGTTGTGAGATGGTCGTGTTTGCCCTGCCATCCAAGGCGATCCGCGAGGTGGCAGAGAAGATTGCCGGCTTTTCAGGGATCGTGGTGAGCGTGACGAAGGGGATTGAGCATGAGTCTGGGCTGACGATGTGCGGGATCCTGAGCGACGTGTTGCCGCAGGCGACAGCAGCTGCGTTGTCGGGTCCAAGCTTGGCGTTGGAGGTGGCTCGCGGCGTGCCTTCAGCCGTGGTGGCAGCAAGTGAAGACGAGGCCGTCGCGCAAACCGTGCAGGAGGCGTTTCATCGGCCGACCTTTCGGGTCTATCGCAGTCCGGATTTGCGGGGAGTGGAGTTGGGCGGGGCATTGAAGAACGTCGTGGCCATCGCCGCTGGTGCGTGTGATGGGCTGGGGTTTGGTGACAACTCCAAGGCCGCCATCATCACGCGGGCCTTGGCAGAGATCCGGCGTTTGGGCGAAGCCTGCGGGGCGCATCCGGATACCTTTGCCGGATTGAGCGGATTGGGGGATTTGACGGTGACGTGCTTTTCGAAGCTGAGCCGGAACCGTGGGTTTGGCGAAAAGATCGGACGCGGAGAAAGCGCGTCGGAGTTGCTGGCCAAGGCGCGGCATGTGGTCGAAGGGTTTCCGACGGCGAAGTCGGCGCATCGCTTGGCGGGCAAGCACGGCGTGGAGACACCGATCATGGACGAGGTTCATGCGATGTTGCACGAAGGCAAGCCACTGAAGCAGGCCATCGCGGATCTCATCGGGCGCGAGGCGAAGGGGGAGGATTAGTCAGCGGCCTACAGGCCCGTCGGGTGATCCAGGAATTCCCACGTAAGTTTGTATTTCTTGGCGAGATGAGCTGAGAGCGCTTTCACGCCGAACACTTCCGTGGCGTAGTGACCGGCGTAGAGGACGTTGATGCCGGTTTCCTCCGCGAGTGCAAAGGTGTGATGTGGGCCCTCGCCAGTGATGAAAGTGTCCACTCCCTCGGCCGCGGCCTTCGTCAGTTGTGAACCGGCGCCGCCGGTGACGACCCCAATTTTGTTGCACGTCGCGGAACCACCGGGAAGGACGGTGACGGGACCTTTGACGGCTTTCTCGAGTTTCTTCACGAGCTGATTGCGCGCGATCTCTTGCGTGGTCTTGAACCCGATTTCACGCCCTTTCTCGAAGAAGAATGCTTTGAGTTTCTTGAATCCCAAAGCGCGGGCGAGGACGGCGCTGTTGCCGAGTTTGGCGTGGAGATCCAAGGGCAGGTGGGAGCTGTAGACGGCGAGGTTGTTGTCGAGCAGGAGTTTCAGCAGACGGTAGTTGCGGCCGGTCCATGGCGTTGTCGGACCCCAGAACAATCCGTGGTGAACAATGAGCAAGTCCGCCTTGGCGGCAATGGCCTTCTTCACGGTAGCAGTGGAGGCGTCGACGGCCGCGGCGATGTGTTTCACCTTGCCGGCGTTTTCGATCTGCAACCCGTTTTGCGCCCCGGACCAGTCTTCGATGTTGGCGACGTCGAGCAATCGGTCGCAGTGGTGCACGAGGGTGGAAAGTGATGTGGACATGGTTTGGAAGAAGTAATCAGTAAACGGAGATCAGCAGTCAGTTCTTGGCCGCCGCGCAGGGTGCTCAATATGAATGCCGATCACTGATTACTTTTGCTTTTTGACATGGCCCTTTGCAAGCTCTGCGCTCATGACGAAACCGTTGGCCCTGCTCGCGTATGAGCGAATGATCCCCGGCAGCCAAGTACTGGTGAAGCTGGGCGACTTGGGCTATCGGACGGAGCAATTGGACGATCTCGGCAAGATGATCCGGGTGGCGGAGGAAACGAAGCCGTTGGTGATCGTGATCGATCTCGAATGGCGCACCCGCGATCCGTTCCTGTCGATCAACTCGCTGGTGCAGAACCCGGGCACGGCCCACGTGCCGATCATCGCGTTCGCGGATATGGAATCGGAAGACCGGCTCGAGAAGGCCTTGAACATGGGCGCCGCGCTGGTGACGGGAACTGAGGGCGTGTTGCCACAGTTGCCGCAGTTGCTCGAACAGGCTTTGCAAGTAGACTAGGAAAACGAATGGCACTACCGACTGTAAAACTCGATCAGGGCATCCACGTGATGCATGTGTTCTACCGCGTTGACCGCGTGGTTTGGGACGAATTCACCAACGAAGAAACGCAACAGGCGAAGGAAAAACTCCAGGCACTGTGCGAGGCCAATAATCATCCGACGGCTCCCTTCCTGCGCTCGTACGCGACCGTGAGCGGCAAAGCGGATCTCTGCTTTTGGTTGATGCATGATGAACTCGCCGGGCTCGCCCAGTTGCATCGCGACCTGGAGGCCTGTTTTCCTCCCGGTGCGATCGACTGCGTTTACTCCTACCTCAGCGTTACGGAACTGACGGAATACCAGCCGACCTACGATGACTCGAAGGCACGTCTGCTGGGTGAGGGCCTCGATGAGGAAAGCGAGGAATTCAAAACGAAGTTTGAGGAAGCGAAGAAGCACGTTGATTCTTATCGCCAGTTTCGCATCCGGCCCGAGATGCAGGATTGGGAAGTGATGTCCTTCTATCCGATGAACAAGCGTCGTTCGGGTGATGACAACTGGTACATGCTCGAATTCGATGCACGCAAGAAGTTGATGAGCGGTCACGCCCGCGTTGGTCGCAAATACGCCGGCCGCATCAGCCAGATGATCACCGGTTCCACGGGGCTCGACGATTGGGAATGGGGTGTCACTTTGATGGCCCACCAGGTCGATGCCATGAAAGAGATCGTCTACGAAATGCGCTTCGACGAAGTGAGCGCCCGCTATGGTGAGTTCGGGCAATTCTACATCAGCCTGCGCGCGCAGCCCGAGGATCTCTGGGCGCACCTGCATCTGTGAGCGCGGCTGCGCTCACTCCTGACAAGATCGAAAGCCTTTACGTGCATGTGCCGTTCTGCGGGCACAAGTGCGAGTATTGCGCCTTTTACTCCAAGATTCCGGCGGCCGACGTGGTAAACGGCTACGTCGAGGCACTGATCACGGAGATGGAAATAGTCGCGGATGATCTTCGTCCGCGGACGATCTTCTTTGGTGGCGGAACGCCCTCACTGCTGAGTATCTCGCAATGGCGTACGGTCTTGGAGGCTATGGGGCGGTTGAATCTGCTGGGGGCGGAGGAGTGGACAGTGGAATGCAATCCAGCGACGGTGTCTGCGGACAAGGCAGCGCTGCTGAGAGACTTTGGTGTCAATCGAATCTCCATGGGGGTGCAGTCGCTGGACGAAAGACTCCTTGGACGACTGGGCCGAATTCACTCACGTGAGCAAGTGTTCAAGTCGTACGAGATTCTTCGGTCGGCCGGTTTTGAGAACATCAACCTCGACCTGATGTTCGGCATTCCGACGCAGACGATGGAGATCTGGCATCGGACCTTGGAAGAGATCGTGGCGTTGGGAACCGAGCATCTCTCCTGCTACGAGGTGATTTACGAGGAGGATACACCGCTGTTTGAGCAGTTGCAGGCGGGGCAATTCGATGTGGACGAAGAATTGATCGAAGAAATGTATGAAGCCTTGTTGGAGCGATCGGCGGAAGCCGGATTCCAGCAATACGAAGTGGCGAATTTCGAGAAGTCCGACAGGGGCTGCCAGCACAACGTGAATTACTGGCGGGGAGGTTCCTTCTATGGTTTGGGTCCGAGCGCCACAGAATATGTGCGGGGCACTCGTAGAAAGGGGTGGAGTAACACGCAATTGTATGTGGAGCGAATCCAGACCGGGCAACGCGCGCATGAACATTCTGAGACACTCTCGGAGCTCGGACGGGCAGGGGAGACCGCGGCCTTTGGTCTGCGGATGAATCGCGGGTGGGGCTTTGACGAATTTCAAGGGATCACGAAGTTTGATTTACGCGAGCATTGGAGGGTGGAAATGGACGATCTGATCGCCGATGAACTGGGCGAGCAAACAGAGGATGGATTTCGACTGACGCGACGTGGGTTGCGATTCGCCGACACGGCGGCGGCGATGTTTTTGCGCCCGGATCCTGCGTGAGGCGCGCGCGAGGGTTAGGGGAATTTCGCACGCGATTTCCGCAGATCTACACGAAAGGACGTATTCTCATACCGCCGTATGAGCCGCTCTCTGTCCCGTTGTATGTCGTCTTGAAATTCACGCTGGTTGGCACGTTCCATGCGAATGGGTGATCCGGCTACTGGCAGCGGAGGGCTTCCGCTCCAAGCCACCAGCCACTGAAGAAGCTGGAGGCAACTATGGAAATAACTGACAGATCAGTTTATTTGGCGCGCCTCTTGGAGTGGGCGCGGGAGAAACGGGCGCTTTACCTGCACGCACAGGTAAATGAGCCGTTCAGGGTTAGAGCTGGCGGTAAACTGGAAACAGTTCCCCCCGCCGTGTTCCCTGAATTGGACGAGCGTGAAATGCTTGCCGGGCTAGCGGAATTCTTCGGCGAGGAATTTCGTTTCAAGCTCGATATGGAGAAGGAGATGGACTTCATCTTCAGCTTCAACAACTACCGCTATCGTGCGCATTTCGGGAAGCAACAGGAGAAGCTTTACTTTTCCATCCGGGCAGTGCCCTCGCAGATGTTCCTGCTCAAGGATCTGCAATTGCCCGTGTCAATGAGGCAGATGGCCCGGGATCCCCATGGGCTCATTCTGTTTGCCGGTCCTTCCGGCCATGGCAAGGGAAACTCCGCCCGCGCTGCTCTGCAGGAGCTGCTCGACACGATGGAAATGCGGGTCATTACCATCGAAGATCCGATCAAGTACGTGATCCCGAATGGCAAGAGCCAGATCCTGCAACGGGAAGTCGGGATCGATATCACCTCGACGTCGGACGGTTTGCGAACTGCGATGCGGGAGAACCCCGATGTGATCTTCGTGAATGATTTGCCTGATCCAGAAAGCATCGACCTGGCCCTGACCGCAGCGGACCGGGGGATCTTGGTGATCGGAATCGTCACCGCGCGTTCGACGTGGGAGTCAATTGATCGCCTGCGCGAATCCTTCGAAGCCGGGCAGCAGGCCAACTTTGATGCCCGGTTCTCGCGGGCCTTCAACACCATCTATTTCCAGCGGATGATTCCCAATATGACGCAAGGCCGTACACCCTGTGTGGAGATCTGCCGGTGGAACCAGGACATTGCGCGCTGCATCAAGGAGAACTCGCTCAACAAGTTGGCTGGCTACGTCGAGTCGAGCACCGACGAAGGAATGCACACCTACGATCAATACCTGATCGAGCTGCACGTCGCCGGCGTCATTTCACGTCGTATCGTCCTCGAGTACTGCCTCAACCGAACCTACGTGGAGCGGGTCTTCGAAAAGGCCAAGAAACCCAAGCCCATCAAGGGAGTTGAGGAATGAACTGGCGGATCCTGTTTCTGGTCGTTGGCCCGGTGGCGTTTGCCTACTACCTGCACAAGGCCGGGAAAACGGCTGATTCAGTTACCGATGCCGACGTCTTTTCCGCCTTTGTGAATCTCATCATCGCGTTTCCCTTTGGACTGCTCACCGCTTGGGCATATGCCTCCGCCGTCGGCGAGTGGTTCGGCGGTGCCGTGTGGTCTCAATACGTGGACGAACCGGACTCCGATCATCCGCATTGGCTGGTCACGCTCACCGGCAAGTTCGAACACCGGAAACATTGTTTCCTCCAACGCTGGACCTGCTTCCTTGCCACCCAACTCACCGCCTACACCGGATGGGCGATTCTTTATCGCCGCGGCATGAACGCCGCCAAGCCAAACACCTGGATGGAACGCTACTTCGCCACCTGCCTCTACCCGTTTCCCAACGCCTTTGATGCGATGAAGGCCACCGAAGTGCTCCATCGAAACGGCATCGATCCCAAGGCCCATCCGGATCCGCAGGTCGCCCTCTTTATTCTGCGCGCCGAAATGCCCGATCGTGAACCGTCGGCACCTCTGCCCAGCATGCTACCCGGCGACTTGGAGCCAGTCAGCGAGCCGGCGGCGCCACCACTCGCGAGAGTCGTGGCCACGCCAGTCGAACCAGAGCAGAGACCTCGAAAGAAAAAGTTCGGTCCCGGTCTTCAACGCAACAAAGGCATCACCTTGTTTGAAGGAGCAGAGCCGGGCGGCCCGGTGTGGAAAACGCACGGCCGGGATCCCAAGGAACTCGTTGGATGCCCCTACGGAGATCGTCGCTCGACGACGGTTCTCTTTGTTGCGCCGTCACCTCCACCGAAGCCCTTCAAGCCCATTCGTTTGCCGCATCAGCGACGCGGTCGGGTGTGACTGAGGCCCTGCCGAGGCTTCGATGACATGAAACTTGCTGTCTGGCCCCAAATAAAAGAAATCTCCATTGCGGCCGCCAACTGTGCCGCTTGAGTTGCAAAGAACTGAAGTAAAGGGCCCCGTGCCTTGACTACCATTCTAGAGATTGAACAGAGATACCTTAATCTTTTTAGGGAAGAGTGAATCGATTCTGGATTCCAGCTGCAAAATCGTCGCTGAAAACTTGTGGCTCGATCTGGAATTGGAGAAATCAGAGGTCTGCCTGTCGTCCATCAGAATTCCCTGCTCGAATTATCATGGATTGCCGCATATTGGATTCGATTCTTCTGTGACCGATGTGAATCGACGTCGACCTTTGATCAAATTTGGCTCCGATTATTATTCGGCGAATGCCTTGGATTTGAGTTTTGGAGACTATTCAGGTCGCAAAATTCACACGTGGTTTACTGCCGCTTTCGAATACCAAGACCGCGAAGTTCTCCCAAGAGGAGATGCGGTTGCGCATTGCACTACCGTCACAAGATCCGACCTCCAACTCGGCGGGATAATGCCTATCGCATATGCGGAGGCATATCTACCTCTACTTCGACTGCCTAAGGTTTTCGAAAATACAGGTCGGAAGAGCCTGGAGGAAATGTACGGAGTTCCTCAAAAGATCCCGCAAAGTGATTCTCCCTTAGAGAATAAGGGATCAACTTGGATGGTGTATGAATACGATGATTTCTGCCTACGATTCACTTTGAATCATGAATCGGTTACCCATTTTCAAGTATTCGACAAGCAAGTTGGTGCTCATGGTGCCAGCTTCGCCCGATAACAGCTAGAGGCAGGTATCAAGTAAACTACCAGTCGCATAATTGACACGTGCTGCGCGCGGGGCGGAGGCAATCGGATATGCGAAATGTTCCTCGACTGTTCAAAGGCGGCTGTGGCGACGCGAGGCGGTCGGATCGTTTACCCGCCGACTGACGAGGGTAAACGAATCCGACACAACCTCCTGGAGGTGCACCGGGAAACGTTTCGGTGGTCCGAGGACGAATCGCGGGCGGGAACGGTCGCCTAGGGTTGGGCGACCGTTTTGGAAGCTTTCTTGCCTTTCTTCTGTCCTGAGTAGAGGAAGCGGTTGACGGCGTTGAGGTAGGCCTTGGCGCTGGCTTCGATGACGTCGGTGCTGGCGCCGCGGCCATTGACGAGTCGGCCGTCGCCGAAGTTGACCTTGATAGTGACTTCGCCCAAGGCGTCTTTGCCTTCCGAGACGGAACGAATGTTGTAGTCGTGCAACTTCCCCTTAGTCTTGGTGAGGCGGTCGATGGCCTTAAGCGCGGCATCGACGGGGCCGTCCCCGAGACTGGCGTCTTGGATGACTTCCTGGTCTTTCTTTTTCTTGGCCTGGCGCTTGAGGCGGACCGTGGCGGTAGGGACGGTTTGGTTGCCGCTGGTGACGTTCAGGTAATCGAGGGACCAGGTTTCGGGGACTTCTGTGATATGTCCCTCGACCAAGGCGATCAGGTCTTCGTCGTAGACGAACTTCTTCTTGTCGCCGATTTTTTTGAACTCGGAGAAGAGGGCGGTGACATCCTCGTCGGTCATCTTGAAACCCAGGTGCTTCAAGCGAACGGCGACGGCCGCGCGACCGGAGTGCTTGGTCAAGGGCAGTTCCGTCTGTCCCCAGCCGACTTCGACGGGATCCATGATCTCGTAGCACTCACGCTTCTTCAAAATGCCGTCCTGGTGAATGCCGCTGCCATGGGCGAAGGCGTTTTCGCCGACGATCGCCTTGCT
>JBMYQZ010000066.1:0-13107 GCA_049601855.1 Limisphaerales bacterium
CGACCGAATTCATTATCGGAGCCCCGAAGAATTGCTCGGTCTGAGCGCCGAGAATCTTTCGGATGACCGGGAATTCCCCGATGGCGCCGCCGAGCCGCCCGATGAGGCGTCTCGCCGTGATTTCATCAAGCTGATGTCGGCCTCCGCCGCGTTGGCTGGGGTTGGGCTCACTGGTTGCCGCCGCCCTGAAGAGCATATCTACGCCTTTGGCAAGCAGCCCGAGGGTTACGTCCACGGTGTGCCGCAATACTTTGCGAGCGCCATGCCCACGCGGAACGGAGCAGTTCCGGTGGTGGTAAAGTCGAACGACGGTCGCCCGACCAAGATCGAAGGCAATCCCGAACATCCTGATAGCAACGGGTCCACGAGCCTCTTCGCCCAGTCTTCCATCCTCGATCTTTACGATGCCGATCGCGCCCGTCGCTTTGCTCGTCACGGCAAGACGGTTTCTGCTGGTTCGGTATGGGATGCATTGACCGCGGTAGAGGAATCCGCCTCTTATGATGAGGGGGCAAGCCTAGCCTTTCTGTCCGTTGGCAACACCTCTCCGTCCATGGAACGGCTCTGGGCCAAGGTGCAGAAGAAATTCAAGAAAGCGGTACGTGCCGAGTACGAACCGGTTGACAGCGACATTCATCGTCGTGCTGCGACTATGGCAACCGGTCAGCCCGTGAAGCCGCGTTACGATCTCTCCAAAGCAAAACGAATCCTTTCCTTGGATTGCGATTTCCTTGGCGCCGATGAGGATGTTCAGCGCTATACCCGGGACTTTGCGAAAGGGCGCAAGACCAAGTCGGCCAAAGACGCCGACTCGATGAACCGGCTTTACACGGTCGAGGCACTGATGACGCAGACCGGCGCCAACGCCGATCACCGCCTGCGGATCAAGCCCAGTCAGATGGTTCAATTGGCTGCACGCTTGGCCTTGGATATCGCCGGAGACTCTCTGACGGCTGCTGCCAAGTTGGAATTGAAACGACTGGCAGCCGACATCGGCGACCATCGGGCATGGATCAAGACCTGCGCCGAAGACCTGGTAGGCAAGGAACATTCTGGTGCCAGTGTCGTTTTGGTTGGCGAACGTCAGCCGTTGGCAGTTCACCTACTGGCACACATCGTCAATCAGGCTCTGAAGTCCAAGGCCGTCTCTTTCCTGCCCGACCGCAAGCAGAGCAACGCTTCCATCAGCGATCTGGCGAAGGCCATCGAATCCCAGCAGGTTCAAAACCTCATCATTCTTGGCGACAATCCAGCATACAACGCTCCCGCCGACTTGAATTGGGCGAAGCTGCAGAGCACCAAAGGGCTGACAAGCTTCCGTCTGGGATTCTCTGAGGACGAAACCTTCAAGGCCACTTCCTATCACATTCCGGAAGCGCATTACTTGGAGAGCTGGGGGGACGCCCGCACCAGTGACGGCACCTATGTCCCGGTTCAGCCACTGATTGCTCCGCTTCACGGCGGCGTGACAGCGCTCGAAGTTCTTGCCCGCTTCCTCGGTGAATCCAAGACCAAGCCGCACGACATCGTCCAGGAAACTTTTGGTGCCGTGAAAGGTGCCCGGATCAGCTGGAAACAATTCCTCCATGACGGCTTCCGTGCCGACTCTCAGCCGAACGCCGTCCGTGTCACTTCCCTCAAGCTGGCCGTCATTGAAAAAGAGCTTCAGGCCATCAAGTCACTTGAAGGCACTGACTTCGGAGCTGAAGTTGTCTTCAGTCGTGATTACAGCGTCGATGATGGGCGCTACAGCAACAATGGCTGGCTGCAGGAACTTCCCGACCCAATCACGAAACTTACTTGGGACAATGCCATCACAGTCAGCCGCAAAACGGCTGTTGATGAGCTCAATGTGAAGAATGGTGATATTGTCACGCTTTCGCTCGGCACGCGCAGTGTCGAGGGTCCGGTCTGGGTGCAACCTGGGCAGGCTGATGGCGTGCTCGGCGTGATGCTGGGTTACGGCCGCAAGCGGGGAGGGCGCATTGCCAATTTTGATGGCAAACCCGTTGGCTACAACGGTTACGCCATCCGCAGAGTCGCGAATCAGAACTCGGATACGAACGCGATTGTCAAAAAAGCCGGGGGCTCCCATGCGTTTTCTGGCACCCAGGAGCACTGGGCCATGCACGGCCGCCCGATTGTCCGTGAAGCGAATCTCGAACAGTTCAAAAAGAATCCCGAGTTCGCCCAGAAGATGGGCCTCGAAGGGCACACCAACCATTTGGTCATGCAGGATGGACCAAATGGCCAAGCGCAGCCGACTCCCATTTACAAGCGTCCGTATGAGGACCCGAGCAAGAAGGATCTGAAGAGTGATGTCCACCAGTGGGGCATGGTGATCGATCTGAACTCCTGCGTCGGCTGCTCCGCCTGCGTCATCGCTTGCCAAAGCGAGAACAACATTCCCATCGTCGGCAAGGACCAAGTGTCCAAAGGCCGTGAAATGCATTGGCTGCGCATCGATCGTTACTTCACCGGTGATCCGGAGAAGACGATGAAGTACGACGAGAAGATGCCACTCGGCCCAGCGGCTCCAGTTGGCTATGACGCCGACGAGTGGAAACAGGACTGGATCGACGATCCGCAGGTGGTCAATCAGCCGATGATGTGCCAACACTGCGAGAACGCTCCCTGTGAAAGCGTGTGTCCGGTGAACGCCACTGCTCATGATACCGAAGGTATCAACGTAATGGCTTACAACCGCTGCGTCGGCACTCGTTATTGTTCCAACAATTGTGCCTGGAAAGTTCGCCGCTTCAATTGGTTCGACTACAGCAAGCGTCCCACGAACAAGCTTTATACGGACAACATCACCGATTTCCTCGGTATGCGCCTCAACAAGCGCCCCGACGACGAGATCGATTTGTTGGCGATGGCCAAGAACCCGGATGTCACGGTTCGTATGCGCGGGGTGATGGAGAAGTGCACCTTCTGCGTCCAGCGCATCGAGCAGGCCAAGATCAACCAGAAGGTCAAAGCCCAGGATTCCAATGACGTCGAAGTCAAGGAAGGCGGCGTTCAGACAGCTTGTCAGCAATCCTGCCCAGCTGAGGCGATCGTGTTTGGCAATCTGCTCGACGAAAACAGCGAAGTTTCCAAGCTGAAGAAAGATCCGCGTAACTACGAAGTGCTAGGGTTCTTGGATAACAACGCTCGACTGACCTACCTCGCAAAGGTCCGCAATCCGAATCCTGCGATGCCCGGATACCACGATTCCCCTTACGGCTTGGCTGAATACAAAGAGAAGTTCCACGACGATCCGATCAAGAAAGGACACCACTGATGTCGGCTGCCAAGACACCCGTAAACATCATTCCTCCTCCCAAGCAGCTCGAGCGTGAGCCATTGGTGGCGAACAATCGTTCCTTGGGTTGGATCTCGGATCAGGTCTGCAAGGTCATTGAAGACAAGACCCCCGCCTGGTGGTGGCCAACCTTCATCATCAGTGTTGCCTTGGCCGGCGTCATGTTGGGCTGTATCGCCTACCTGATCACGACTGGCGTCGGTGTCTGGGGATTGAACCAACCCGTCGCTTGGGCTTGGGATATCACCAACTTCGTTTTCTGGATCGGTATTGGTCACGCGGGGACATTGATCTCAGCCATTCTGTTTCTACTCAGGCAGAAATGGCGCACCTCGATCAACCGTGCGGCTGAGGCGATGACGATCTTCGCCGTTATCTGCGCCGGTATCTTCCCGGTCATTCACACGGGTCGCGTCTGGTATGCCGCTTGGTGGTTGCCGCCGATTCCCAACATGTATGACATCTGGCCGCAGTTCCGTTCTCCGCTTTTGTGGGACGTATTCGCGGTCTCGACGTACTTCACCGTTTCCTTGCTCTTCTGGTATACCGGTCTGGTTCCCGATCTCGCAACACTGCGTGATCGCGCCAAGTCCAGAGTGCGCAAGTTCTGCTACGGTTTGTTCGCCCTCGGCTGGACAGGATCCAACCGTCACTGGAGCAACTACGAAAAGGCCTACATGATCTTGGCTGGCATCTCGACGCCGCTGGTGTTGTCGGTGCACTCGATCGTTTCCTTCGACTTCGCCGTCTCCCAATTGCCGGGATGGCACACCACGATCTTCCCGCCTTACTTTGTCGCCGGTGCCATCTTCTCCGGCTTCGGCATGGTGCTGACGCTGATGATTCCGCTGCGCTCGCTCTGCAACTTGGAAGATCTCATCACGGTTCGTCACGTGGAACTGATGTGCAAAGTGATCACTGCCACCGGCACGATGGTCGGTTACGCCTACGGCATGGAGTTCTTTATCGCTTGGTATGGTGGTAATCCTTACGAAATGTATGCCTTCCAGAACCGCGCCTTTGGGCCCTATTGGTGGTCCTACTGGGCGATGATTACCTGCAATGTGATTTCGCCGCAGTTGTTCTGGAGCAAGACGATCCGCACCAACATGGTCGCTGTGTTCTTCATCAGTATCGTGGTTAACATCGGTATGTGGTTTGAACGATTTGTCATCATCGTCACCTCGCTTCACCGCGACTACCTCCCGTCCAGTTGGGGTTACTTCTCCCCGACCTGGGTGGACATCTGGACCTTCGTTGGAAGTTTTGGATTGTTCATGACTCTTTTCCTTCTGTTCGTGAGATACCTGCCGGTCATCGCCATCTCTGAAGTGAAGGGCGTGACGCCCCAAGCCGATCCGCATCATCCCGCAGGCGGTGCCAAACCGGGAGATCACCACTAATGAGCGCCACTCCGAAAAAGAAAGCCGCCAAGAAGAAGACTGCCGCCAAGAAGGTGGCCCGCAAGAAGGCTGCGCCGAAGAAGACGACCGCACCCAAGCAGGAGCTTGAGGTTTCGGAACTGGAACCTGGTACTGACGTGCACGGAATCATGGCTGTCTACACCACGCCAGCCGATGCGATGCATGCTGCGGAAAAAGTCCGTGATGCCGGTTACAAACGCTGGGACGTCCATACTCCGTTCCCGGTTCACGGCATGGATGACGCCATGGGCATGAAGAACTCCAAGGTCGGCTGGTTCAGTTTCACCGGCGGCGTGCTCGGTTACACCTTGGGCATGATCATGATCTATTGGATGAACGCCGTGGATTACAAGATCGTGATCGGCGGCAAACCGATGTTCAGCCCGTTCTACGCATTTCCCGTTTCCTATGAATCTACGATTCTTTTGACGGCATTCTTCACCTTGGGCGGCATGGCGTTCCTCAACCGTCTGCCGAAGCTCCACAACCCTTTGCTGAAGAACCGCACATTCTGCCAAGGAGCCACGCACGACAAATTTATCGTGGTGATCGAAACCTCCGATCCCCGCTACTCCTCGGTGGATACCCGCGACCTCCTCTCGGACACCGAATGCAGCCACATCGAGTATATCGAAGAATAAGATGCGCGCCTTTATTTTCATATTTGCCATGGTCTGTGTGACGATCTTTTTCGTCGCGGGCAAGCAGGGCGACGATTCACGCAAGCCACCGATCGAAATCTTCGACGACATGGTTCGCCAAGCTAAGTTTCGTCCGCAGCAGCCGAACGGCTTCTTTGCCAACGGTCGAACTTCCCAACGCTTCGTGGAAGGCACAGTTGCCCGGGGAACGTCCTACCAGGATATTCCGGAGAACACCGGCAAACCCGCAGGGCAGGGACACAACACCAATTTCGTCGCGGTTATCCCAGTGAGCATCAAGGTCACCGAAGAATTCATCAAGCGCGGCCAGGAACGTTACCAGATCTCCTGCCAGGTCTGCCACGGCACCATCGGAGACGGCAACGGAATCACCAAACAGCTCGGAATGGCCGTTGTGGCCAATCTCCATGACCCGCGCATCGTCAACTTGGGCGACGGCGAGATCTTTAACACCATCACCCACGGCAAGAACCTCATGGGCGGTTACGGCGCGAACATCAGCATCAATGATCGTTGGGCGATCGTCGCCTACGTCCGGGCACTGCAACGCAGCCAGCTCGGTGTGAAAGCTGAAGTACCAAAATCGCTGTGGGACAGTCTCTAAGAGCATGCAATCTGAAATGACCAACAATCTGTTTCGCAAGTTTGCCGCGTTTGTGGCGATTGCAGCGCTCATGCTGGTCGGCTCCATGTCACTGACGGCAGCCGATCACAAAGCGGACTCCGGACCGGCCACGGAACAGCACGAGAACGGCGATGACTCCGATCACGGACACGCCCCAAAAGCCGAGGAGGCCAGCACCTTGAAGAAGGCCGCCTATTCCTACCTCACAGCTTATATGTTCTTCTTGAGCATTGCTCTGGGATCCCTCTTCCTGATCTTGATTCACCATCTCTTTGATGCGCAGTGGCTGGTCCCTATCCGCCGTTACTTGGAAACCGTAGCCTCCTTGCTTGGTCTTCCCTTGGGCTTGTTGTTTCTTCCGATCCTGTTCCTGCAGAACACCATCTTTCCCTGGCTGACGATTGATCCCGCTGGTGATCACGCGCTCTATGCGAAGAAGGCGTTGCTCAACCCGGTCACCTTTAACGTCGTCTCCGTTCTCCTGTTCGTCTTCTGGTGGTATTTCACCGGGCGCTTACGCTACTGGTCCACTCAGCAGGACATCGCCGAAGTTGAAAACAGCGGATTCGAGGGTAAAACGGACCTCTGGGAACGCTTCTTGGCCTTCATTACCTCGCGAAAAATCATGGGGCACGTCATTGAAGACCGCCCGTCCGTCCTGTGTTCGCGCATGATGAACATTCATGCCAGTTATGGGATCCTGACTTTTGCAATCACTCTCACCTTGGCCGCCATCTTCTGGATGAAATCGATCCAGTATCAATGGTTCTCCACCATGTATGGCGTCTACTATTTCGCAGGCAGTGTCTGGGTTGCCTTGGGTGTCGCTTATTACATGCAACTTCGTCTGAAGGAGATGGGCCCCTTGGAGCACGTTGTCAGCAAGACCACGACGCACGATACCGGCAAGTTGTTCTTCGCCTTCACGGTCTTCTACGCCTACATCCATTTCTCCCAATATTTCCTCATCTGGAACGCCGCCATTCCGGAAGAAACCTTTTGGTACGTGCAACGTGAACGGGGGACTTGGTGGGCAATCGGTCAAATCATCATCTTTGGCCACTTCTTCATCCCCTTCATTACCCTGCTACCGATCTGGACAAAGGTTCACCCCGTGTCCAAGTATGGTATCTGTATCTGGGCGTTGCTGATGCATTTCCTCGACATGAACTTCAACATCATGCCGAACGTGTATCCGGAGAATTTCTTCTTCTGCCACTGGGACGTCATCAGCCTTGGAATCATAGGCTTCGTCCTCTGGACCGCGTTCCACCGTCGCTACGATCAATTCGCAAAATACCCGCAACGAGACCCACGCATCGCTGAGACCATGGGAGTCTACGTCGAGCCTGAGGGTGGGGAACAAGCGGTCTGAAACGATGAGCTCTGAAGAACAAAACAATTCAAACTGCTGCGGCGACAATGCGCTTTCGCTGCTTCTATACGGACTGGGAGTTGGAGTGGTGTTGCTCATCGGCTTCATCCTGACCTCTTCCTCACGGGACAAGACTGCTGCCCAAGAAGACGTCATGCGTGGCACTCGCGGCATCGAACGCAAAGAGAAACGCGCCGAGCTGGAAAAGGTGGCCCAGGGCCACGCTCAAGGTTTTGGCTGGCGTGAGAACTTCACGAATAAGGTCACCCATATCTCGGTCGACAAGGCGATGGAATTGATCGTCGCCGAATACGTCAATCGCGACACGGCCCACAGTGTCTTGAAAAAACGGGTAGCCATCGTGACTCCTGCAGCGCCTGACGCCAAAGCCAAGAAATAGTTTGATGAACGACAGTGACTCATTTGAGAAATACTACTCGACGGCCGCGGCTCCCGTGGACGAGATCGAGAAGAGCGTCCGTTGGCCAGTCGTCCACACTGTGACCGCCGCGGCTTTGTGGCTCTTCATTGGCACCGCGCTGAGTCTCATCGCTTCCTTTCAGCTCGTGTATCCGAGCTTCTTGGCCGACTGCCGTTTCCTGAACTACGGACACACCAAGACGGCTGCTTGGAACATCCTGCTCTACGGTTTTGCCATCCAGATGGTGATCGCCTTCCTGATCTACTTGGTGCATCGCCGATCGCAAACCCGCATGCGTCATGCTGCCACCACCTTTGTCGCGAGCAAACTGTGGAACCTCGGAGTCTTTCTCGGTGCCCTCGGAATCTTCTTGGGAGACGCCACCGGGCATGCACACTTTGGAATGCCGGGATACGCCTACGCCATCATGGCCGTGGCATTCTTCTGGATCACGATCAAGACACTGGTGGCTTTGCACTACCGCACCGAACGTGAGTTCTACATCTCGCAAGCCCACTTGGGAGCAGGTGCCATCTGGTTCATGTGGATGCTGTCCACCGCACTGATCCTGCTCCACAGCCAACCGGTCGCCGGGGTCGCACAATTGGTGATCAGCAAATGGTACTCTGCCAACTTGTTCCAGGTAGTCATCGGTGGTGCGGGACTTTCAGTGATTTACTACTACCTTCCGCAAATCGCTGGACGCCCGCTGTTTAGCAAGGAATACGCCTTTACCGCGTTTTGGTGTCTGATCTTCTTCGGGAGTTGGACCGGTATCTCAGGCGATCTCCCACTCCCGGCGTGGATTACCGGGCTGAGTTCCGCCTTTGGCATCCTGTTGATTGTTCCGCTGTTGCTGGTGCTCATCAATGTGTGGATGACCATCAAAGGGAATCTCGCTGAAGTATGTGGCAACGCTGACGGGCGTTTCCTCTTGGCCGGCACGCTCTGCTACACGCTGTGGATGCTGCAGAGCATCGTTGGCGGATTCACCACGTTCAGCGGTCTCTACCAGTTCACCCACTACAGCACTGCGGTGGATACGCTCTTCATCTACGGATTTGCGGGGCTCACCTTCATGGGAGGTTGCTGCTCGCTGATGCCTCGTCTCACCGGACAGAGTTCTTCCTGCGAGGGAGCCAAAATCGTCTTCACCTTGATTGGAACCGGACTGTTGGTCTCGTTCATCGCACTGCGCGAAGCGGGCATTCAGCAGAACATCGGATTTGAAGACGCCAACTTCATGACTTCGGTCGCTTCCGCACGCGTCTTTCTACAGACCGCGAACTTTGGTGGAATCATACTTCTCGTGGGCTCGGGAATGTTCCTGTTCGGAATGCTCAAGCTCACCTTCGACCTGCTGGCCACGGAATTCCCCCTCGACAAATGGCTGCAGGACGAACCGTTGGCTGGTGAAACCGGGGGAGCACAGGAATGAGAAACGGCGGCACAATAGTTTTATTTGGACTCATCGCCCTCCTGATGTCTTGGGGCGCACTCGTGGTTGCTCCAGTGGCACAACTCGGGCAATTGCCTCCTCACCTCGATGAGGTTTCCGGCACGGTCTACCCACTTGACCGCCCTGGTTTGGCCAAGAAGGGCGCCGAGGTCTATCGCTCCTTGGGATGTGCCGAATGTCACACCCGCTATGCGACGCAAGACAACCTGCGTTATGGTGCTCAGCTTCTTAAGGTCGCCGACACCAACAAGACCGCCGTGGTGCTCACCACCATCCGTCGTGATCTAACCCTGGCGCAGGCCAAGAGCCTCGTCTCCAGCGAGCTTCCCGCCCAAATCCTCGACAATACCGGTCGCGTCGAAGTTGAACGCGCCAAGGCGCTGCTTGAGGAAGCAGGCAGCAAGGTCGGCTACACGGCTAACAACAACGGCCAAGATCTCGAACGCGGATGGGGGCTTCGTCAGTCCGTCTCTCGCGATTATCTCTACGACAACACCACCGCCCTTGGAACGATCAGGGTCGGCCCTGACCTCGCGAATATCGGATCACGCGAGCCGCAGAACTTTGTCGGCTCGTGGGCATTCACAGCACCGTCCACCAACACCATGGCTCGTTTGGAAGAACGACGTCAGTGGCATCTGTCGCATCTCTACAACCCACAGAGCAAGTCCCCCAGTTCCTCCATGCCGGGCTACAAGTACCTGTTTGAGGAAGTGGATCCCACCCTGCACACCGGCCCTTACGTTAATTTGCCAGCCGGGATCGCCCCTGAAGGCAAGGCTGTCGTGCCGACGGTTGAAGCCAATTCTTTGGTCGAGTGGTTGTTGAGTCAGCAACCGAATCAGAACCTTCCCGAAATGCCCGTGCAGCCCACGCTTTGAAATGAGCGATAACGAAGAGAACAATTCAAACCCTTCTGAGGAGCCCGTATCCTCATCGTTCGCTACACCAGCGTGGCCCTTCATCTTGCTGGCCGTGCTCGCCTTCGTGGCCATGCGCTACTTTGAGTCCCACGGCGGTAGCTTCAGCAACAATGTCTTCGCGAAGAATCTCAGACAGGATCCGTTGATCATCGGCATGACCGAAGAGCAGCAGATCGTTGCTCGTGGCAAACGCGTTTACAACGCCAACTGCGTCGCCTGCCATCAGTCACATGGTCGCGGCAACCCCGGTCAGTTCCCTCCCTTGGCAGGATCGGACTGGGTCAATGGTGTGGGCCCCAATCGCATGATTCGCATCGTCCTCAACGGCCTCCAAGGACCGATCACGGTGAACGGCGAGGATTTGAATGCGGCAATGGCTCCCTTGGGAGCGTTATCCGATCAACAGATCGCAGACGTACTTTCCTTTGTCCGTAACAACTGGGGGAACGAAGGTTCGTTCGTAACTCCCGATCAGGTCACAGCCATCCGCGGTGAAGGCAAAACCGGTCCCTACTCGCCAGCTGAGTTGCTGGAAAACTATCCTCATGGCGGTACTGAGGAATAGTCCGGTAACACCATCTTTTTGCAGCGCGGGCGAACGCCCGCGCTTTTTTGTACCAACACATTCGGAACCAATGGGAAACAGAATAGCGTTTCGAGATGAACAACGGGAACGCCTCAACAATGCTTGACCGGCAGCCGTTTTTTATTGGTCCAGCCGATATCGGGGTTACTATTCTCTCGTTTTATGGGACGATCAAAAAAGGCAGTGATGCTCGGCGTCGGTCTTGATGACGATGGCCACAAGCGTGTGACCACGGGTGACAATTTCGCCATGGTGGGAGGCTCGCAGGAAACCCACGAGGTCATGACGGAGAAGGCTATCAAGATCAACGAGAAGCTTCGTGATCGCGGCAAGGCCCTGGAAGAAGTCAGTCGCGAGGAGTTTGACGACATCGCCCACCAAGTGGGACTGCAACGCAACGACGTGGAACAAAACTGACGTTCCCAATGCCGGTCGAATACACACCGTATCAATTCCTGAGCGTCTTCTTTGTCTTCGCGATTCTCTTCGCCGTTGGCCCACTCATCCTCGCCAAACTCCTTTCGCCAAAGAAACCCGGTCCTGAGAAGAATGCCACCTATGAATGTGGCGTGGAGGCGGACGGTGATGCTTGGATACAGTTTAAATCGGAGTATTACCTCTACGCAATCATCTTCCTCATCTTTGATGTGGAGACAGTCCTTCTTCTACCCTTTGCCGTCGCATTTACAGATCTCACCGTTGGCGGGTTTCTGTCGATGGCGGTATTCATCCTCCTTTTGGTCGAGGGCTTGGCTTGGGCGTGGATGAAGGGCGTCTTGGAGTGGAAATAGAATCATGGACGAAGGATTGAAAAGCGAACTGGCCAAGCAAGGTATCGTGGTCAGCACTTTCAACGAACTCTACAACTGGGGACGTAGGAACTCGGTTTGGCCCATGCAGTTTGGCTTGGCATGTTGCGCCATCGAAATGATCGCCACCACGATGGCTCGGTATGATCTCGCTCGCTTCGGTGCAGAGGTTTTTCGACCATCACCACGACAGGCTGACCTCATGATCGTGTCCGGCACGGTCACCAAGAAAATGGCCCCGCAGGTTGTCCGCCTCTACAACCAGATGGCGGAACCAAAGTACGTCATCGCGATGGGAGCCTGCGCGATCTCCGGGGGACCATTCAAGCAGGGCTATAATGTTCTCAAAGGGATCGATCGCTACATCCCGGTGGACGTGCACATCCCCGGTTGCCCACCTCGGCCTGAGGCCTTGATTCATGCCTTCATGACCTTGCAGCGGCAGATCGACGATCAGGCCTTCACCGGCAAGTCACAGGCCCGACACCTGAACGCCGATATTCCGAGTGAATTCCCGGTTCCGGAGTTTGGCGAATCGGATCTCATACCCTCCAAGAACGACGCGATCTGGAAGCCCGCTCGCGTCGAACGCGTCGCCTGACACTCATGGACTCGCTGGCCGACCTCAAGCAGATGATCGAAGCCGCCGTGCCGGGCGCCCAGATCGAAATTCTCACCAATGACTCTCCCTGCGAGCAGCATTCCCTGATCATCGACGCGGAACACGGAGCATCCGTCGCCCGCTTTCTCCGGGAAGACGATCGCCTCAAACTCGACTATTGTTCCAACGCCACGGGAGTGGATTACCCGGATCGAGTCGAGGTGAAGAAGGAGAAAGTGATCCGCATCATCGAAGGCGAAGAGAAGGAAGAAATCCAGGAAACGGAAATTCACCATCCCGGTTTTCTGGAGGCCGTTTATCACCTTTACTCAATCGCACTCAAACACGGCCCGGTCGTCATTCGCTTGCGCACCGGAAATCGCAGCGATGATGTCACGCTGCCTTCATTGACGCCCATCTGGCGCAGTTGCGATTTTCAGGAACGCGAGATTTATGACCTCTACGGCATCGAATTCACTGATCATCCCGATCTGCGACGGATTCTGATGTGGGATGAATTCACGGACTTTCCGATGCGAAAAGATTACGTGGAACCGGACGATTACGAATACGAACCGACTCCTCACAACGAGGTAAAGGAAAAGGCGCAGCCCCACCTCTGAAACATGTCCGAAACGATCACAGCTGTTTCGCCCGAGACGATTCATCACGAATCAGCCCGCTTGGAAGGCGACACCCTGGAAGTCTCGATGGGGCCGCAACATCCGTCGACCCACGGTGTCTTTCGGATGAACGTCGAACTTGATGGCGAGACCGTCATCAAGCTCAAACCGGTTTTTGGTTACCTGCACCGCAATCACGAAAAGATAGCCGAAGGCACGACCTATCTGGCATCGATGCCTTACACGGACCGGCTCGATTACTTCTGTTCGCTCACGAACAACTGGGCCTACG
>JBMYQZ010000067.1:0-13008 GCA_049601855.1 Limisphaerales bacterium
TGGTGGTGGTGGTGGTGGTGGTGGTGGTGGTGGCGGCGGCGGCGGCAGCGGCAGCGGTGGTACCCCGTCGTAGTGCCGCTCCGCGGCGAACGCTTCGGCAGCGGCCAGCGCGGCGCCGTCGTCTGTGACGTTGGTACCGGGCGTCAGTATTTTGGAGATGATCGGTTGATTGGTTTGGATCTGCCTGAACACACGTTGCGGACACTGAACCCACCCACCGGATTCACCGCATCCTGAAACCGGAGCGACCCTGGGAAGCACCCGGATTCATTTTCTATTGCAGCGTCGTGGATGACAACGGGACGGCGAAGCTGTTCCACGGCAGCTACGATGCGGAGAAGAAGAAGCACTTCGCGCTCGCGACGAGCAAGGACGGTTTGAACTGGTCGCGACCGAATCTCGGTCTGAAGGAATACCTGGGCGACCGGAAGAATAATCTACTCTTGCCGCAGGCGGTGGAAGCCAGCGTGTTTTTGGATCCCAATGCTCCAGCGAATAAGCGCTATCGGTTGCTCTATTCACGGCATTGGCCGGATCCGAAGACGGCTGGCGTCTACGTGGCGTCTTCACCGGATGGGATTCATTGGACGGAGTCGGATCAGCGCGTGCTACCGTTCGTTCCTGACAGCCAGCATTGCGGTGTTTGGGATCCAAGCTTGGGGAAGTATGTGATCTACACGCGTTGTTGGAATCCGGATCGGGCGATTTGTCGGGTGGCGGTTGATGACCTGGAGAAGCCTTGGCCATGGGATGAGGCGATCCTGCCGCATCACGCATGGGGCAGGCATCGTGTACCCACGCTGAGCCGCGAATTGCCTACGATCTTGGCCCGGGATGATCGTGATCCGAAAGGGGTGCAACTCTATACCAACGCGGTTGTTCGGTACGAAGGCGGTTATCTTGCGTTTCCGGCGGCGTATCAGACCTTCAAGGGGAGGGAATGGAAGGACCGGGCGTTGAATGCGAATGACGGAACTTTCGATGTTCAGTTTGCGCACAGTCGCGATGGGATTTCATGGGAACGATGGCGTACGCCGTACATGGCAGCCGGCCACCACGATGGGTTGGATCTTCGACTGGTGAGCATGGGGCAGGGGTTGATTCGAAGGGGCTGGGAACTTCATCAATACTTCGTCGGTTGGCCGCACACCCATGGACGACCCGTCGTCTGGGATCGAGACCGGAAGGATCGCGAGGAATGGTTGAAGAAGGATCTGGGCGGGATCTATTGCGCCACCCAGCGCGTGGATGGATTCGTGTCAATGGACGCCGAGTATCCCGGCGGTCAGATCACGACCAAACCATTGCGCTTCAAGGGGGCGCGACTGCGAATCAACCTGCATGCGCAGGGAAGTGGCGGCGTCCGGGTGGCCTTGTTGCGGGAGAGCGGCAAGCCGATTCCCGGTTTTGCCGCCGAGGACTGCGACTGGATCAATGTCGATGAGATCGATCACGCAGTGCGTTGGAACAGCGGGGGGGATGTCTCGGCCCTCGCTGGGGAGAGTGTTCGCATTCAATTCACCCTGCGAAACGCACGGCTGTTCGCGTTTCAGTTCTCGTGATTCAAAGTTCGTGCTGGATCCAAGGAGTGTTCTCCAGCTTCGAGAGTTTCGTCCTCAGGTCACTGGTCAAAGTATCCAGAAGCTTTGGATCCAGATCTCCCTCGACCGTCAGTTGGACACCATGCATCTGTTCGACGTAGCGAACGATGACGTCGTGGATGCGAAGGCGGGTCACGCCGAATTCGTCTTCGTCGGCGGGGATCTTCTCGAATTCCACCGGCGGTATATACAATTGGCCGTAAAGCTTGAGGTTCGGCTTCATGCCCAGCTCTTCTTCCAAGGTGGGGATGTCTAGTCCGTCAAACATCTCCTGAGCTTCCTTCGAAACCTCCCTGAGAACGGGGTATTCCGCATCCATCGCGGCCTGTTGGATCTGCCAGAGATAATTCAACTCACCATCTTCGCGGGAAAACTCCCAGCGTTTCCATTTCCGCTCCGTCAGGCGTTCCCAGCGCCAGTCGGAAATATGCAAACGCCAGTCGTCGATGTTCTCCACGAGGGTCGTTGGATCGTCGCGATTGAGGAGTCCGCGTTCGATGAGGATGGATTGTCCGTCTTTCGCGAGGGTGGCCTTGTGTTGATGGATCCAACCAGGAGCTGTGCCGGTGGTCGCCTGGGAGCGGATCGCCATGTTTTCCAAATCCAGAATCTGGACGGGTGTTTCCATCGGCTTGCGGTGTTCGTCGTAACCCAGATTGCCGATGAGGATGATTTGGCTTTCGAGCAAAGTGGCAGAGTGGAAGTCCGTGGCCGGGAACACGTCCTTCGGATAGCCGTAGATCTCGATGGTGTCGTTGGTGTTCTTCACCACGACATCGTTGTAGATAAAGAAATCCGGGTCGTAGTGATCTTCGTGTTCGCTGGCGATGAGGATCTCGCGGCCGTCGGGAAGTTTGGTGCTGCTTTGTCCATTGCGGTCGAAGCACCAGCCCGGACCGATCTCGATGGACGAGGGCATGCCAAATTGTTCGCCGGCCTGGTAGGCGTTGAGTTCCGAGCGGATCAACCATTCCCAGACCGGGGTGTCCATACGTTCGGGATTGCTCTGGCCGTGGCGGGGTGAACGCCATTGCTTGAACAGCTCCGGGGTCACCTCCGGTGGGGCCGGTTCGAATACTTCCAATTCGTCTTCGGGTTCGTTCATGGTTCGTGGCGTTCGGTCGTGGCCGGCCTGAAGAACAATCGTAAGTAGGCCGATCATCAGCAGGCCTCGATGCATGTCGGATCCTAACGGCTGCTCGTGTAGGCTTAAAGCTTGGCGAGGATGTCCGGAGGGATTACGAAATCGCCATGACATCTCGCATCAAGCTCGTCGCGGTGGCTGTGTTGGTTTCATTCTCGCTGTCGGCCGCGGAATTCAAGAAGCCGGTTACCTCAATCGATCTTCAGGATGGGGACACCTTGGTCTTTCTCGGGGATAGCATCACACACCAGGTTCTCTACACCCAATACGTTGAGGACTACTTCTACACTCGTTATCCAGGGCGACGGATTCACTTTCACAATGCGGGCGTGTCCGGTGACAAGGCCTTCCATGCCCTCGATCGCTTCGACGAAGATGTGGCGCGGTTCAAACCGAAATACGTGACCGTCTTGCTGGGGATGAACGACGGAACCTATCAGCATTTCAACCACGAGATCTTTGCCACGTATGAGAAGGACATGACCATGCTTGCGGATCGGCTGGCGAAGCTCGGGGCGAAAACGGTCTTCATGGGACCGACGATGTATGACTCGCGGGTGGCGCGAGTGAAACCGCCGCGCTGGCTGAAGAACCAGGAGCAGGTGAAACAGGCAACTGCCTATTACAACGCGGTGCTGGCGTTCTATGGAACCTGGGTGCGTGACTTCGCCATCGATCGCGGAATGGGCTACGTGGATCTGCTGGGGCCGCTCAACCGGCACAGCACCCAACAGCGCCTGGAAGATCCGACCTTCTCCGTGATCCCTGACGCCGTGCATCCCAATGCGAACGGGCAGGCGATCATGGCATTCGAATTGTTGGAGCAGCTCAACTCGGAGCGCAAGGTCAGTGCGGTGACGGCCAATCGCGTACGTGGGAAATGGCGTGTTACCGGCAGTGGGAAGATCTCGGATGCCGCCGGGGACGAGGAAGGAGTGAGTTTTTCGTTCAAGGCCGGTGCGTTGCCGTGGGTTCTGCCTCCGGAGGCTGGCGTGGGTTACCAACTCACCAAAGCCGGGCACAAGATGAGCAATGAACGGGTGACGATCCGAGGACTCAAACTGGGACGTTACTCGGTCACGATCGACGGTGTGAACGTGGGGTCCTATACCCATGCTCAGCTGGGTTCAAAGGTCGAACTCCAGAGCAACGAAAAGACGCCGCAGTATCAGCAGGCCCTGAAAGTGGCGCTCCTGAACAAGGAACGGAACGAGAAGGTGATTCGTCCCTTGCGTGGACAATGGTCGCAGCGAAAACGGATGCGGTCTCCGAATCAACAGATGGACCCCAAGGTCTACCGTGAGTTTTACGAGAAGTTTGAAGCGGAGGTGAGTCGACTGTTGCAGCTGAAGAAGGAATACGAAGATAAGATCTATCAGCTGAATCAGCCACCGGTCCGTCGCTATGAGATTCGCATGGTGAAACCCTGATTACTTGCCGAGCGGATAGAGATCCAGACGACGGTAAAAGAGCTCGGCGTTGTTGGATTGGATGAGGATCTTGCCGGACTTGGGGTCGGCTTTCTTGCCGTCGACCATGACGCGGCCGTTGACCGAGAGTTTAATACGGCCATTGCGGTTGATGATCTCGATGGTGTTCCATTCGCCGAGCGGTTTCTCAACTTCATCGGCTCCTCGGAAGTTGAGTTCGTTCTTCCATTCGCCCTTGTTCGGCCGGTCGTAGCGTTTCACGCCGCTGGTGCCGCGGGCGGTGAGATCGGCTCCACGAATGAGGCAGAGGTCGCCGGTGGCGCCTTCGAGAAGCTGGCATTCCTGCGACTTCATGAAGAGCACGTCGTCGCCGGTGGCATTGAAGAAGAGTCCGGCGTCGCGGCCGCGGCCTTTGCCGTCCCAGGTCTTTTTGCCCCACTTGAACTCGGCGACGAGTCGGTAGTTGCCGTAGTTCTTCTTGGTGGCGAGGTAGGCCATGTGTTGGCCGCTCACTCGGAGCACGCCATCTTGGTAGGTGTAGACCTTATCCGGGTCCTGATTGCGAACGGCTTTCGATTTGCCGTGGCGGATGAAGGTGTAGAAGTTGTCGAGGTTCTTGCCGTTGAGCAGGTGGATGACTTTTTGATCAGCGGCGACGGCACCAAGGGTGGTGACGAGGAGAACGAGCAGTATGGAACGCATGGAGTGAGTCTGTTGTTTGCCGTGATCGGGTTCAATCCCGATCTTGCCGGCGCAGGTCAGCGACGCATTCGACATGCTGGGTCTGGGGAAACATGTCGTGCGGCTTTACTGACTTGAGCTGGTAGACGCCACCTTCGCAAAGAATCTTGAGGTCGCGTGCCAGAGTGGCGGGATGGCAGGAGACGTAAATGACCTGTTGCGGCCCGGCCTTGCGGACGCGTTCCATGGATTCGGGCGGGCAACCCGTACGCGGCGGGTCGGTGATCAAGGTGGTGAGTTCGCCGGGATGACGCATGAGCAGTCCGGGCAGGTATTCCTCGGCAAAACCCTTGGCGAATTGCCCGTTGGTGATGCCGCGATTGGCCATGTTCTGCTTGGCGGACTTGATGGCCTGTTGATCGAGTTCGACACCGACGAAGGTCTCGACGAGATCAGCGCATTCGAGGCTGAAAAAGCCGACGCCGCAATAGGCGTCGATGAGGTGCTTCGCGCCGGCGCTCTGCAGGCAGGCACGGACGCTCTTCACCAATTCGGGCAGCAGGAAGAAGTTGTTCTGGAAAAAGGAATCGCGGCCGACTTTCCAGTCTTCGGGCATTTTGCGCAGCACGCTCTTGAGGCCGCCCTTGTGCGGCGGATTGGCGCGTAGTTCGGTGAGTTGTTCGTTGAGTACGTTTTCGGCAATGGCGCAGGATTCGATGTCGACGACGCGTTTGGTCTTGTTGGCGAGGAAACCGACTTTCATGCGGCCGGTTTCGCGATCGCGTTGGCTGCGGACCATGATGCGGTTGCGGTAGTGAAAGGGCTCGGGGCAGGGGGCGACTTCCTGCACGACGTCTTCGGCGAAGCCGCCGACGCGTTGAAAGAGATCGGCGATCTGCTTGCGTTTGAATCGCAATTGCGCGGCGTAGTCGATGTGCTGGTATTGGCAACCGCCGCAATCGCCAAAGTATTGGCAGTATGGATCGGCGCGTTCGCTCGCCGATTCGGTCACGGTAAGAAGATTCGCGCGACCAAAGCTCTTCTTGGCTTCGACCATTTCCACCTCCACCACTTCGCCCGGAATGGTGTAGGGCACAAACACGACGTAATCATTCACCCGACCAACGCCTTCGCCGCCAAAGGCAAGGTCGTCGATGGTCAAGGTGAGCTGATCGCCAGGTTGGAGAGACTTCTGTTCGGTCACGTCGCGGAGAGCAATTACCAGAGAGCGGCGTCGGATTCAGGGAAAATCGGATCGCCCGGAATCGGAGAACGTGTTCCATTGCGGGCCATGGAAACTGAATTGTCCATTCGAACAGCGACGGAGGCAGACTGGGAATGCGTGGCGGACTTCAACTGTCGCCTGGCGAGCGAGACGGAGGGCAAGGAACTGAATCGCGAGAAGATTGACCCTGGCGTCCGGGCTGTGCTGGAAGATGTGAATCGTGGTGTGTATTACCTCGCGGAGAAGGATGGGGGTGTGATCGGCCAGTTGATGATCACGCGTGAATGGAGCGATTGGAGAAATGGATGGTTCTGGTGGATTCAGAGTCTTTACGTCATCGCAGAATCGCGTGGGCAAGGCGTTTTTAAGTCCCTTTATCGCCACGTTGAGTCTGAGGCGGCGAAGTCAAATGACGTGCGCGGACTGCGGCTCTATGTCGATGAAGACAATCAACGGGCGCAGGACGTTTATGCGCGCTTGGGGATGAACAAGAGCCGTTACGAATTCTTCGAGTTGGAATTCTAGGGGGCGACGACCGTCAGGGGACCATCGAAGTGGGTGAGGCTGATGACTTCGGTCTTCGCCACGTGGGGTCCATGGGCTTCGCCTTTGGGAGCGTGAAACAGCGTGCCGGCCTGATAGGTTTCGCCAGACTCCTCCCATTCCCCGCTGAGGATGTAGGCCCATTCGTTGGCTTCGGGATGAATGTGGGCGGGGATGCTGACGCCGGCCTTGAATTTGCGCAGGACGACGACTCCGCCGGTCGCTTCGTCCTTATGCAAGGGCTTGAGTTCGACGCCCTCGTAGGGGCCGGATTGCCATTCGCGTTCCTCGGCGTTGGCGATGTATTGGAACATCCGTTGGGGATACGGGTTGGCGATCCCAATTGCAAGCGAGGGGCGGGTTCAGGTAAGAAATCCGGCGTGCTGCTTTTTCGGGAAAAGATTCCGGACAATTGGTTTGAGAAAGTCGTGAGCGATTTGCCCGCGGTGTTGATCGACCATGCCCACTTGGAACGGAAGGCCGCGACGAGTGCCTTGAACCTCGAGAAATACCGGTCGACGCAGAAATACGTGCGGACCTTGAACGCCATCGCGATCGAGGAATTGCAGCATTTCGAACTGGTGCTGGATCTCTTGAAGGCGCGGGGAGTGGAGATGCGATTCACGCCGCAAAGCCCGTGGATCACGGGACTCATGCGCGGGATCCGACACGGGGTGAACGAGCAGGTGGTCGATCATCTGATTGTGGCTTCCCTGATCGAGGGGAGAAGTTGTGAGAAGTTTCAGATTCTGCGGGACGGTTTGCCCGAAGTGGATGCGGAGCTGTCGGAGTTCTATGGCAGCCTCGTCGAGTCCGAGGGGAATCACTACGCGACGTTCTGGTTGATGGCCTGTGACATCAATCACGAGGAAGCTCACGACCGGCTGGACTACTTCCTTGATCTGGAGGCGAAGCTGATGGCGCAGCCGCACGATCTTGTGATGCTGCACTGAGATCAGAGTTTGTTCGACAAGGGGTTGATCTCCAGTTCGCCGTCCTTGCCCGCTTGAAGCAGTGAGGCGAGGAGATCGGCGAAGGTAAAGGCATGGTTGTCGAATCGATCCTGGGACGATGTCATGCTGACTGTTATCAGGGCTTTGGCCGTGCCAATAAAACTGACGCGGATTTTATGAATCTCTCCCGCTGCGGTCTTTCGCAACAGATCAAACGTCGGTGCCTGGTCTTCCAATGCGAACTGCCAGGATTCGCCCAAAGCTTTTGCGCCTTGAAATTGGCCTGCCAGTCGAGACTCCAAATATTTGTGATCCAGTTCCTCATCCTTTTCGAGAATGATCGCATTGGTGAAAGACAAGGATAAGACACAAGATTTGTCCTCGCTTTGGGCCACGATTCGGTGGCGTTGCCGATCTGATTGGACACGGAAGTTGGTCGGAAGAATCGCAGCGAACTTGTTGGAATTGAACTCGATGAGGGAACGATAGCCTAGGACTTTCAAGCCTTCGCGCTCGATCAGCAGTTTCGAGGTGAAGGTGTTTGTGCTCGGGCTGGCGCTGGCGTTCTGCGCGTCGGCGCGATTGAACAGCAGAAGGAGCAGGGTGGCCAACAGGGTGACGTTTTTCATGCGGATCAATTGACTCGGCCGGGGAGCAGGTTCTTCCATTTGCCGCGAATCAAGGTTCGCAGTTCCGGGGTGCCCGGAGGCAGCTTGGCGACGTCCTTGAAGTTCGGGTCGAAATTAAAATCTCGAGTCGGGGCGTAATAGTAATAGCCCGGGCGGCGAAACGGGGCGGTGGCTTGAGCACTGTTGAAGAGGTTCACCATCGATCCGTTGATCGTCAATCGGCGCGCGCCGTTGCCCCAGTTTTCCAGTAGCCGCGGATAATTGACGACGCCGCCGCTGGGCGGTGATCTCCCGTCGCGACCACCGGCGTAGACGATTCCTGTCAGGAGGGCGGCGTTGACCGTCGTATGCGTGGCCGAGCGATAACGCAGCGACGGGGTACGCGGGATGCCGCGGGAAGTCAGTGAGCTGTCCCGCCAGTTGGGCGAGAGTATGGTGACGGCATCGGAGACAAGAGACGCCGGTTTCACATTCACCGTGTTGGTCGTACCCAGATAGGAATCTCGCGGTTGATTGTAGTGACCCTTGACATAGAGGGGGTTGGGAGTGGCGACGGTGAGTCCGCGACGGGGAAGCCGGCGACCGTTCACCAGGCGGATGCCGACCATTTCGCTTGAACGCGTGGTTCTGGTGTCTTCGACATAAAGAATGTTTGGAGGATTGTTGTCCCCCAACTTGTTGAGCACTTCGGTGTTGTTCCGCGCCCAGGCGCGGAACTTGGCGACGTCGATTTCCGTGACCTTCACGATCCTGGTTTCCCGGTCATCCCGGAACTTCTTGCTGGTATTGATGAAATAACCGGCGTCGGCTTGTGAGATCACGGTGGGCATCGGATCGAAAGGGCGCTTAACGCGGACTTGTAGTCCGGTGTTTTTCACGACGATGGACATCTCCGCCTTGTTGAAGAATCGCTGCTGTCCCATCGGTGATGTCATGGTTTCGCCAGGAGGGGGCCGGTTCAGAATCTCGCGCACGGCGGCAGCGGTATTGTTCGTGCCGATGGGGAGCGTAAGGGAGTTGACGTTGGTGTCACGACTGCCCTCGTAGGTGATGGAACCGGTCATGCGCGAGCGCGAGTAGCCGGCCCAACTCCGTTTCTTGATGATCCCGGTGGCGGTGACGCTGTCGGTGAATCTCAGGGGGGCGCTGGAGCCTGTGTAAATGTTGCTGTTGGCATGAACGCGCCCCCCGAATGGTCAGAGGGGCGGCCCAGGTGAACTCCAGCAGGGAGTTGTAGAAGATGGCGAATTGGAATACGGGGATGGACGCCAACTGTACCTCCTGCATCACGGCATTGGTGATCGGATAGCGGCCGGTCAATTCCCGCGCGTTCGAGACGACCCGGTAATTCGAGGCGAAACCATTGAGACCCTGGTAGCGGGAGTTCAAGGCCACGTATTGTCTCGACGACACCCGTGACACGTGCGTTCCCGGGCGACCGAGGTGGTCTGTGAACAGGTAGTCGTTCCAAAGACTTGACTCGGTGGCCGTCGGTACCTGCAAACGATACTGCCGCAAGCGCCGCCGTACCTGTCGTTCTCCATCGGATTTGAAATCGTGTTGCAGCTGCGCCACCACTTTTTCGGTGGCGGCTTCGGCGGCGTTGATCGAGCGACTCAACTGATTGCGGCGCTCGGTCAGAACGGAAGATTGGGATGAGTGATCCAAAGCGGCGGCCATCGTGATGAGTCCGATGGCGGCAAAGAAGAGCACCAT
This sequence comes from Limisphaerales bacterium, assembly GCA_049601855.1. Taxonomy (GTDB): domain Bacteria; phylum Verrucomicrobiota; class Verrucomicrobiia; order Limisphaerales; family JAYPXF01. The sequence continues at coordinate 9,923 of JBMYQZ010000067.1, forward strand.
CGGCAAGGCATACGCCGACTGGCTCCTTTCTGCATGGGTGTGGTGAATCCGCATCATTCCACCATTCGCTTCGCGATCCGCGTCTGCACGCGGTAGTAGTCGTAGTAGTAATCCCGGCCGATCTTGGTGATGGGGTATTGATACTGACGAAAGTCGAGGGTGACCGCCACGATGGCATTGGCAGAGGGTTCGGTGAGGTGATTGCCCCGGAAGTCTTCCAAGGCAAACATGGCCGGGTTGTTCGTGAGGTGTGTGCCGACCGTGCGGATCTCAAAGGAGCCGTTCCGGAAACGTTCGGCCCGCTTGAGGACGTAGTTGTTGTTGATCGGCCACAATCGGTACTGAACGTAGATATTGGTGTTGGTGCTCGGAAACACCCGGATCGTCTGCCCGACCTGCGGTTTTCCCAGCCGAGGGAGGTGGAACGAGCCATTGGTGTAGTACCCGATCTCGACCGATTTCGCGGCGCGAATCTCCCCCTGCAACCGGGCCAAGGCCTCGCGGGAATGGTCGTTGGAACCAACCTTGGACATGCTCCAACGGTGGAGATTTTGTCCCATGATATGCGTGTAGACGACCCCCGCCAGCATGAACACGGTAATGGCCGAGACGAGGGAGAACTCGATCAGGCTGAAGGCGGCCGAGGGTTGCTTGGTCGGGTGAAGCTTCATGGTGCCGGGTCAGGTGTCGGGTGCGCGGTAACTGGCGGCAGTGTTGGTGTGAACTCGTCCGCGCGGCCCCGTCCAGGAGCAATCCACCCGGATCATCTTCATCTTGGGGGCGTTGGTGCTGATCCAGGTGATGGTGGTCACGTTGGTGGCGTAGACGAGATTGGTTCCCGCCACTGGCAGATCGAGCACGGCGACTTGCACCGGAAAGTTGGTGGCCACGAGTTCGTCGAGATTGCGATCCTGATCCCACTTGCAGGCGCGGGTTTGCTCTAGCCGCTGGGTGGCAAGGGCCTGCGCGGCGAGGGAGTATCCCGACCATTCCGTGCGCGCCGCCGAGGTGACGTAAGCGTAAATCATCCCGCCGACGACGATGGCGGCAATGGTCGTGGAGACAACGACTTCAATAAGAGTGAAGGCGTTTGGGTTGGTTGGTTCTGGCCGGCGATAACGCATGCTTCCAGATGCGGGCGGGAAACCAGTATTTACTTGCGGGATCGGAAAAACAACCGGAACTACGCCCGGTTGTATCGTTAGCGTAAAGCTCTGGCGGTCAGATCTCCGACCAACCGGTGACGACGAAGGCATCGCGCGGGCCGTTCTTGCCAAGATTTTCGTCGTAGTGGAAGAGGAAGTGGCCGTTGAACTTGGCGGTGTCGATAATCGCTGAGCCTACGATATCGTATTGATTATTGCCACCACCTCCAGCGTGTAGATATGCCTGTGGCGCGTAGATGGTTCCCGTGAACTCCGCGTTGCCCCCCAAGTGCACATCCTTGCAGTTAGGCGTTCCCCAAAAGGAGAATCGCGTGGCGTCGGCGGTCGAATTGATGACGCCGTTACCAGCCAGTTTAGCGTCGCCGTTGGCATAGAGGTTTAAAGTGCCGGTGGTGGCGATGGTGATTGAGGATTGACCCTGCATGTCAATTGTGGTGGTCACATACAGTCGGGCATTGCCTCGCACCAAGGCCTTGGTCCCGTTGGGGATGCTCAACACGGCATAATCACCAGAGTCGAGCACCATGTCGTAGTAATCTGCCAAGCTGCTTGAGGTGACGATGTTGGTGGAGTATTCGAATTCCGTGTAAGTGTAATTCGTGGTGTAGATAGTGCTGCCGCCTCCTTTGCCCTTTCCTTTGCCGGTTCCTGTCGAGGTCGTCGTGACATTGGTTGCCACCGCATGAGAGGTGCCCGAGGGGTATGTGGCCGAGGTGACCGAATTGGTGACGACCGTGCCAGAATGACCAAGGGGAAAGAACAGTGAAGTCACCGGCTGTACGTTAGTGGAGAAAGTCGTGTTCGTCACCCAGCCACCACTAGGGATCGTGCCGGAAACAAAGGGCGCCTGGACATCGGGAAACGAGAGGTTCAGGTCGTCGTTGAAGTGCCCCGGTTTCACACCAGTGTTACCTCCGCTTATCCACGGAATGTCCCCGACTGTGCCGCCTTGGGCATTGAAGTTACCGGTGGGGCCGATGCTCGCACTGCCGTATATGAGGCCTCCACCCATGGTGAATGTCCCCCCGACGCTGCCTACCGAGCCGTTGTCCTTCCTCTTGGTGGCGTCGTAGCGACCTGCTGTGCTGTAGGCCGAATTCTGTGAATCGAAGCTGTCGGAGGCGATGTTGCCGGTCCACTCGATGTTACCCTTGGCGACCAAGCCACGGGCAAACAATGGACCACCAGCCGTGGATACTTGAACGGTTCGTATGATCAATTGTTCAGAGACCGGCGCCTTTACAAAGGCTTGAGCCGTAATGGTCGGCGCTGGAGCGTCTGAGATGGCCACGAGGTAACGGCCGCCTCCCTTGAGCGTACGGTCTTGGTAATACTGAACGCCGCTGGCCGCGACACCGTTGCTGAAAGTCACTCCATTGGTCGCCAGCAGCCACCCGTTGGCGTTGAGGTTGGTGCGCTGAAGATGCAAGTGTGTCAGGGCCTCTTCCACACCAGCTTCGGCCACGGGTACGGCGCTGTTCCAAACCTCGGATCGAACGACGGCGCGGTGTTGACTGCTCACCAGATCCAGGTAGGCGGCCAAGGTGATGCCGATGACAAGGCAGATGACGAGGGTCACAGGGAGGAGCCCACCGTCCTCGTTGCGTCTTAAACATGCTGTCAGCTTCATCCGAATCGTAAATCGCCGGTGCCGTTCTCGGTCTGAGTTCGAGAAACAAACTCGGGGGGATTATCAAACGGACTGAATCCATAGACAATAGGTATTTGGACTAAAAAACAAGCCTAGCGGGTTGTCTGATTGCGCGAAGCTATGCTGAAGAACCGGATCGTGGAGCGATCAGATTTCGGACCAATGGGTGACGACAAATGCTTCTCGGGGGCCGTTCTTTCCGAGGTTCTCGTAGTAATGAAAGAGGAAATGTCCGTTGAATTTGGCCGATCCGACAATAGCCGATCCGA